>NZ_JBEXOV010000032.1:0-75737 GCF_040611715.1 Streptomyces sp. NPDC006544
CCGCGGCCGCGGGAGGGCCCGTCGGCGTCGTCGCCGCCGTGCGCGCGGTGGTGACCGCTCCGGGCGGCGCCGCCGGGCCGGTCACCGCCGAGAGGGCCTCGGCCAGGGCGCCCAGCTCCACGTGGACCACGGCCACCGGCTTGCCCGGGTGCTCCCGGGCCGCCGCGCGCAGGGCCTCCGCCAGGTCGTCCGCCAGCGCGTGCTCGCTCACCCAGGGGATCGCGGTGACGACCAGGGCGTCGTTGTCCGGCGAGGCCAGCGCCGCGGCGACCGCCGCACGGAAGTCCTCCGGCGAAGCCGCCGTCGTCAGGTCCAGCGGTGGGAGCGGGCGCAGCCCCTCCGTGAGGCAGGCGTCGTAGGTGAGCACCCCGAGCGACTCGGAGTTCCCGAGGATCGCCACCCGGGGACCGGCCGGCAGGGGCTGGGAGGCCAGCAGCAGGCCGACGTCCACCAGCTCCGTCACCGTGTCGACCCTGATCACGCCGGCCTGGCGCAGCAGCGCCGACACCGTCGCCTCGGGCAGCCGGGTGCCGGGGACCACGTGTCCGGCGGGGGTGTGGCGGCCGCCCTTGGCGACGACCACCGGCTTGACGGCGGCCGTGCGCCGGGCGAGCCGGGTGAACTTCCGCGGGTTGCCCAGGGTCTCCAGGTACATCAGCGCGACGTCGGTCGCCTCGTCGTCGTACCAGTACTGCAGGATGTCGTTGCCCGAGACGTCCGCCCGGTTCCCGGCGGAGACGAAGGACGACAGCCCTTCCCCGCGCCGCAGCAGCCCCGAGAGCAGCGCGATGCCGATCGCTCCGGACTGGGTGAACAGGCCGACCCGTCCCCGCACGGGGGCCGGGGCGGGGGCGAGCGAGGCGTTCAGCTCCACCTCGGGCGCGGTGTTGATCACCCCGAAGGCGTTGGGGCCGATGAGCCGCATCCCGTACGAGCGCACCTGCCGCACCAGTTCGCGCTGGCGGGCCAGGCCTTCGGCGCCGCTCTCCCCGTAGCCGGCGGACAGCACCACCAGGCCCTGCACCCCGTGTTCGCCGCAGGCGGCCACGGCCTCCGGGACCCGGTCCGCCGGGACCGCGATCACCGCGAGGTCCACCGGGGCGCCGATGTCGCCGACCGCGCGGTAGGCCCGTACGCCGTCCAGCAGGTCGGCGCCGGTCGCCTCGTTGACGGCGTAGAGGTGGCCGTGGAAGCCGCTGTCGCGCAGGTTGCGCAGGGCGGCCGCGCCCACTCCCCCGCCGGAGCGGCTGACTCCGATCACGGCCACGGATCCGGGGGCGAGGAGCCGCTGCACGGAGCGGGCTTCGGCGCGCTGTTCACGGGCACGCTGGACGGCCAGGGACTCGGCGGTGGGTTCGAGGTCGAGAGTGAGGTGGACGGAGCCGTCCTCGAAGCTGCGCTTCTGCTGGTAGCCGACGTCCGTGAACACCTTGATCATCTTGGTGTTGGCGGGCAGCACCTCGGCGACGAAGCGGCGGATTCCGCGCTCGCGCGCCACCGCGCCGATGTGTTCGAGCAGGGCGGAGGCCACGCCGCGCCCCTGGTGGGCGTCCTGGACGAGGAAGGCGACCTCGGCCTCGTCGGAGGGCCCGGTGGCCGACCGCCCGTCGGAGTCGATCCGGTCGAAGCGGACGGTGGCGATGAACTCGCCGCCGATCGTCGCGGCGAGGCCGACGCGGTCCACGTAGTCGTGGTGCGTGAAGCGGCGCACGTCGCGGGCGGAGAGGCGGGGGTAGGGGGCGAAGAACCGGTAGTACTTCGACTCGTCGGAGACCTGTTCGTAGAAGCTGACCAGCCGGCCGGCGTCGTCGGTGGTGATGGGCCGGATCCGGGCGGTTCCGCCGTCGCGCAGGACGACGTCCGCTTCCCAGTGGTCCGGGTACGAGGGGTCCGACTCGGTGGTCATGGGGCCACCTTAGGGCGTGCACGGTTCGAGTGGCCCGGGCGCGGCGCATCGGACAAGCCATGCCGGATCAGGGCAAGCTGAGACAGGCCGAACGGCGGGAAATCCGGGCCGAAGGTCGGTTCTACCATTCCGGACGTCGTGAGAGACTGGTCTAGACAACCGTAAGAACCTGAAGGGCATCACCATGGCAGAGCGCCGCGTCAACGTCGGGTGGGCCGAGGGCCTGCACGCTCGTCCCGCCTCGATCTTCGTCCGCGCGACGACCGCTTCCGGCGTCCCGGTGACCATCGCGAAGGCCGGCGGCGACCCCGTCAACGCCGCCTCCATGCTGGCGGTCCTGGGCCTGGGCGCCCAGGGCGGCGAGGAGATCGTCCTCACGTCCGAGGCCGAGGGTGCCGAGGCCGCGCTGGACCGGCTCGCGAAGCTGGTCGCCGAGGGCCTCGACGAGCTCCCCGAGACCGTCTGACCCTTCGGGTTCGACCCGTACGACCCGCACGACCCGCACGGCGAAGCCGTTGCCCCCGACCGCGTCGGGGGCAACGGCTTCTTCGCGCTCCGCCCCGCGGGGAGCGGCGGCCGGAGAGCGCGACGGAGATACGGAGGGGAGATACGGGGCTCGAGGCGGCGAGCGGCGGGGCGGCCAGCGGCGGGGTAATCGGCGGCCCGGTATTCAGGTCACGACAAGCCGGCACCACAACGGCCGGCTCGCCCGGAAATACGCAAGCGAATTCCGATAGCAGGCCGGCCGCGCGCACACGAATTGCACCGTCCCGATATCGGCGGCCGCCGCGCGAATACCAGACCTTTGTATACGGGGTTTGTTAATGCGGACCGCTCGCCGTGTTTACGGCAGGTTGCGGAGTCCTCACCCGGAGCCGGTGCGCCCCGGCCGCCCGGTCCACGTGGACCGCGGTCAGCGCCCGGGCCCGCTCCGCGTCGCCCCGCGTCACCGCGTCCACGATCGCGCCGTGCTCCGCCCAGGACTCCACGGGCCGCACCGGGGCGTCCACCACGTACATCCAGGCCACCTTGTGCCGCATCTGGGTGAGCAGCGCGATCAGGCCGGGACTGTCGGAGGCCTGGGCGAGCGTCTCGTGGAACCAGCCGCCCAGGGAGCGCAGGTCCTCCCCCTGCCCCCTCTTGGCCCGCTCCTGGCCCAGCCTGACCAGCCCCCGGAGCACTTTGAGGTGGCCCTCGCTGCGCCGTCGGGCCGCACGGGCGGCCGCCAGCGGCTCCAGCAGCATCCGCAGCTCGAGGAGGTCCGCGGCCTCCCGCTCGGTCGGCTCGGCCACGCACGCGCCCGCGTGCCGCCGGGTGGTGACGAAGCCCTCCGACTCCAGCGTGCGCAGTGCCTCGCGCACCGGGACGCGCGAGACTCCGTACCGGCGGGCCAGCACCTCTTCGGTCAGCCGGGCGCCGGGCCCGAACACGCCGGAGACGATGTCGTCGCGAATTGCTGTGCATACCGTGTGCGCGGGAATACGCAAGACCGGACCTCCGCCTTTTTCGTATGACTGTGCGCGCTGCGATTCTATTGCAACACACGATAATTTCCGAGGACGGCCGGAAATACGAAACATTCCCACGCGTCCGGGGCCCGCCTCGAAGGCGATCCGCGGGGACCGACGCACGAAGGCCCCGGCTCAGGAGAGCCGGGGCCTTCGGGGAAGACGCGCGGTGCGGTGGTCGGCCGGACGGCGTACCGCCGGGCCCGGTGGTGCGGACCGGGTGCGGACCGGTCAGACGTTGACGCCGTGCGAGCGCAGGTACGCGACCGGGTCGATGTCCGAGCCGTAGTCGGCGCCGGTGCGGGCTTCGAAGTGCAGGTGCGGGCCGCTGGAGTTGCCCGTGGAGCCCGACAGGCCGATCTTCTGGCCCGGGGTGACCTGCTGGCCGACGGAGACGCTCAGCGAGCTCATGTGGCCGTACTGGGTGTACGTGCCGTCGGCGTGCTTGATGACGATGTTGTTGCCGTACGCGCCGCCCCAGCCCGCCTCGACCACGGTGCCCATGCCGACCGCGTGGACCTCGGTGCCGGAGGCGGCGTGGAAGTCGATGCCGGTGTGGCTGCCGGAGGACCACATGCCGCCGCCCGCGTGGTACTGGGTGCTGACGTAGGACTCCGCGACGGGGGACACGAAGGTGTTGAGGCGCTTGCGCTCCTCCTCGCGGGCCGCACGCTCGGCGGCCTCGCGCTCGGCCTTGGCACGCGCCTCGGCCTTCACCTTGGCCTCTGCCGCCCGCTGCTTCGCGTCGGCCTCGGCCTGCGCCTTGGCGGCGGCGGCCTCGGCGGCACGCTGCTGGGAGGCGGCCTGGGCCTCGATCTCGCCCTCGAGCCCGTCGGCCACGACGATGGTGTTCATGCCGGTGTCCTCGACGGAGGGGGCATGGTCCGCGGCGAACGCGGGGCCGGCCAGGGAGCCGACGACGCCCGTGGTGGCGAGGGCCGCGATGCCGGCGTAACCGGCGGTCCTGCGGCTCAGACGACTGGAACCGCGGTGCTTGCCGGACCCGGCGGTACGACTGCCAAACGCCATGAAGGGGTTGATCCTTTCCTTCCCTCTCGCCTACCGGGTTAGCTGACGGGTTCGGAGCAGGAAGGTCTCCTACGGGCCTCCACTTGCGAGGCGGCCCGATTCACCCCAGGGACACATGTGGGTCCCCGGCTCCCCAGGCTCGCGCCTGACGGGGACTCGGCGATCGCTGCCCGGTGCCGCGGGTGCGGCGGTTACCACTGACGGACAGCACGCCTGACGCTAGGCGGATCATCAGTCAATCGCCAAACAGACGCGCCTTTTTGTTGCGTTCGCCACACCGCATACAAGCAACCACACCACTAAACGGACAAAAGGGGTTCCAGCGAACAAGTCGCCGGAACCCCTTGGGTGTCCGCTCAGTTGGTCACCACGGTCACCTCGCCGATACCGAGGGCGCGCACCGGCTCCTCGATCTGCGAGGCGTCGCCCACCAGGACCGTGACCAGGCGGTTCACCGGGAACGCGCTGACGACCGCCGAAGTGGCCTCCACCGTCCCGGTTTCGGCGAGCCGCGCGTACAACTGCGCCTGGTAGTCGTCCGGCAGCTCCTGCTCGACCTGGTCGGCGAGGGTGCCGGCGACCGAGGCGGCCGTCTCGAACTTCAGCGGGGCCACGCCCACCAAGTTCTGTACCGCCACGTCCCGTTCGGCATCGGTCAGGCCGCCCTCCGCGAGGGTGCGCAGCACCTTCCAGAGGTCGTCCAGCGCCGGGCCGGTGTTCGGGGTGTCCACCGAGCCGCTGATGGCGAGCATCGAGGCGCCCTTGCCGTCGGCGGTGGAGCGCAGCACCTGACCGAAGGCGCGCACGCCGTACGTGTACCCCTTCTCCTCGCGCAGCACCTTGTCCAGGCGCGAGGTGAGGGTGCCGCCCAGGCAGTACGTGCCGAGCACCTGGGGCGCCCAGACGCGGTCGTGCCGGTCCGGCCCGATGCGGCCGATCAGCAACTGGGTCTGTACCGCGCCGGGCCGGTCCACGATGACCACGCGGCCGGTGTCGTCGGCGGTGACCGGCGTGACCGGGCGCGGTTCGGTGGTGTCACCGGTCCAGGCGCCCAGGGTGTCCGCGAGGACGGCGTCGAGGTCGATGCCGGTCAGGTCGCCGACGACCACCGCGGTGGCGGTGGCGGGGCGTACATGGGCGTCGTAGAAGGCCCGTACGGCGCCGGAGTCGATGCGGGAGACCGTGTCCTCGGTGCCCTGGCGGGGGCGGGACATCCGCAGGGTCGCCGGGAACAGCTCCTGCGAGAGCTGCTTGGCGGCGCGGCGCTGGGGGTTGGCCAGCTCGTGCGGGATCTCGTCGAGCCGGTTGCGCACCAGGCGGTCGACCTCGGCGTCGGCGAAGGCCGGCGCGCGCAGCGCCTCGGCGACCAGGCCGAGCGCCTTGTGCAGCCGCGACGCGGGGACCTCCAGGGAGACCCGCAGGCCCGGGTGGTCGGCGTGCGCGTCGAGGGTGGCCCCGCAGCGGTCCAGCTCGGCCGCGAACTCCTCGGCGGAATGCTTGTCGGTGCCCTCGGCCAGCGCGCGGGCCATGATGGTGGCCACGCCGTCGAGGCCCTCGGGCTCGGCGTCCAGCGGGGCGGCGAGGTTGATCTCGACCGCGACGACCTGCTGCCCGGGGCGGTGGCAGCGCAGCAGGGTCAGGCCGTTGGCCAGGACCGTGCGGTCGGGGGCCGGGAAGGCCCACGGCTGCGGCTCGCCGGCCTGGGGGCGCGGGTGGAAGGTCATCGTGACGGCTGCGGTGTCGCTCACTGCTCCGCCCCTTCGTTCTCGTCGCCGTTCCCGGCGCTCTCGTCGGTGTCGTGCGACCCGTCGGTCTCGTCCGCCGCGATCGGCTCGTACACGAGCACCGCGCGGTTGTCCGGGCGCAGGCGGGCCGCGGCCACGGCCTGCACCTCCTCGGCGGTGACGTCGAGGACGCGCTGGACGGCGGTCAGGGCCAGCTGCGGGTCGCCGAACAGCACCGCGAAGCGGCACAGTTCGTCGGCGCGGCCGGAGACCGTGCTCAGCCGGTCCAGCCACTCGCGCTCGAGCTGGGCCTGCGCGCGCTCCATCTCCTCCGCCGTCGGGCCCTCGGCGGCGAACCGCGCGAGCTCCTCGTCGACGGCGGCCTCGATGTCGGGCACGTCGACCCCGCTCGAGGTCTTGACGTCCAGCCAGCCGAGGGAGGGGGCGCCGGCCAGGCGCAGCATCCCGAAGCCGGCCGCGACGGCGCTCTGGTCGCGCCGCACCAGGCGGTTGTGCAGGCGGGAGGAGTCTCCGCTGCCGAGGATGGTCAGCGCCACGTCGGCGGCGTCGCACGCGCGGGTGCCGTCGTGCGGGAGCCGGTAGGCGGCCATCAGCGCGCGGGCCGGGACCTCTTCGACGATCTCCTCGCGCAGCTGCTCGCCCATGATGTCGGGGAGCGAGCCGTCGCGCGGCGGCTGCTTGCCGTCGTGGGCGGGAATGGTGCCGAAGTACTTCTCGATCCAGGCGAGCGTCCGCTCCGGGTCGATGTCGCCGACGACCGACAGCACCGCGTTGTTGGGCGCGTAGTACGTGCGGAAGAACGTGCGCGCGTCCTCCAGGGACGCGGCGTCCAGGTCGGCCATCGAGCCGATCGGGGTGTGGTGGTACGGGTGGCCGTCCGGGTACGCCAGGGCTGTCAGCCTCTCGAAGGCCGTGCCGTACGGGACGTTGTCGTACCGCTGGCGGCGCTCGTTCTTGACGACGTCGCGCTGGTTCTCCATGGACTCCTCGTCCAGGGCGGCCAGCAGCGAGCCCATCCGGTCCGCCTCCAGCCAGAGCGCGAGCTCCAGCTGGTGCGTCGGCATCGTCTCGAAGTAGTTGGTGCGCTCGAAGCTGGTGGTGCCGTTGAGGGAACCGCCGGCGCCCTGGACCAGCTCGAAGTGGTCGTTGCCGGAGACGTTCGCCGAGCCCTGGAACATCAGGTGCTCGAAGAGGTGAGCCAGGCCGGTACGCCCCTTGACTTCGTGGCGCGAGCCGACGTCGTACCAGAGGCAGACCGCGGCGACCGGGGTCAGGTGGTCCTCGGACAGCACCACGCGCAGGCCGTTGGCCAGCCTGTGCTCGGTCGCTGTGAGGCCGCCGGAGCCGGCCTGGGCTGTGGCCGTGTGACCCATGGGCATGTGGTCCCTTCGATCGCGATGCAGAGATTCCTGTCAGACCTGCCACTGTATGCAAGCGCGTCGGCGACCGGAGAAGTTCCCGGCCCACTCCTGGGTCGGAGTCGGCGTTGTCGGTGCCTCGGGCCACAATGGTCCGCGTCACCCGTGTACGAATCCCAGCCAGACCCCGCCCAGAGCACCGCCCGGCCCCCGCCGCCCGGCCCCCGCCGGACCCGGGTGCACCCGCGCACCACCTCCGTACGAGACTCGTACGGAGCACCAGCCCCGCCCCCTGAGAGCCCAGCTCATCCCGATTCTTGGTTAAGGAGCCGCGCAGCGATGGCCCGCCGCAGCACGAAGACCCCGCCGCCGGAGGATTTCGAGGAGAAGATCCTCGACATCGACGTCGTCGACGAAATGCAGGGCTCCTTCCTCGAGTACGCGTACTCGGTGATCTACTCCCGCGCCCTGCCCGACGCACGCGACGGCATGAAGCCGGTGCACCGGCGCATCGTCTACCAGATGAACGAGATGGGCCTGCGCCCCGACCGCGGGTACGTGAAGTGCGCCCGTGTCGTCGGCGAGGTCATGGGCAAGCTCCACCCGCACGGCGACGCGTCGATCTACGACGCGCTCGTCCGCATGGCACAGCCCTTCTCCATGCGCCTCCCCCTGGTGGACGGCCACGGCAACTTTGGCTCGCTCGGCAACGACGACCCGCCGGCCGCGATGCGTTACACCGAGTCCAGGATGGCCGACGCCGCCTCGCTGATGACGGAGTCGATCGACGAGAACACGGTCGACTTCAACGCGAACTACGACGGCCAGGAGCAGGAGCCCGTCGTACTGCCCGCGGCGTACCCGAACCTGCTGGTCAACGGCGCGTCCGGAATCGCGGTCGGCATGGCCACCAACATGGCGCCGCACAACCTCGGCGAGGTCATCGCGGCCGCCCGCCACCTGATCCGCTACCCGGAGGCGGACCTGGAGGCGCTGATGCGCTTCGTGCCGGGTCCCGACCTGCCCACCGGCGGCCGGATCGTGGGCCTCGCGGGCATCAAGGACGCCTACGAGAACGGCCGCGGCACCTTCAAGATCCGCGCGACCGTGGCCCTGGAGGACGTGACCCCGCGCCGCAAGGGCCTGGTCGTCACCGAACTGCCCTTCACGGTCGGCCCCGAGAAGGTCATCGCGAAGATCAAGGACCTGGTCGGCGCGAAGAAGCTCCAAGGCATCGCGGACGTCAAGGACCTCACCGACCGCTCGCACGGCCTGCGCCTGGTCATCGAGATCAAGAACGGTTTCCACCCCGAGGCCGTGCTCGAGCAGCTGTACAAGCTGACGCCGATGGAGGAGTCCTTCGGCATCAACAACGTCGCGCTGGTCGACGGACAGCCGCTGACGCTGGGCCTCAAGGAGCTGCTGGAGGTCTACCTCGACCACCGCTTCGAGGTCGTGCGGCGCCGCAGCGAGTTCCGCCGGGGCAAGCGCCGCGACCGGCTGCACCTGGTCGAGGGCCTGCTTGTGGCCCTGGTCGACATCGACGAGGTCATCCGGATCATCCGGGACAGCGACAACTCCGCCCAGGCCAAGGAACGCCTGATGGAGCGCTTCTCCCTGAGCGAGATCCAGACCCAGTACATCCTGGACACCCCGCTGCGCCGGCTCACCCGCTTCGACCGGATCGAGCTGGAGTCCGAGCGCGACCGGCTGGCCGGCGAGATCGACGAGCTGACCGGGATCCTGGACTCCGACACCGAGCTGCGCAAGCTGGTCTCCGCCGAACTGGCCGCGGTCTCCAAGAAGTTCGGCACGGAGCGGCGTACGGTGCTGCTGGAGTCGGCGGGGACGCCGGTCGCGGCGGTACCGCTTGAGGTCGCGGACACCCCGTGCCGGGTGCTGCTCTCCTCCACCGGTCTGCTGGCCCGCACGCCGAACGCCGACCCGCTCCCCGAGGAGGAGGGCGGCGCCCGCGCCAAGCACGACCTGGTCGTCTCACAGGTCGCGGCGACCGCGCGGGCCGACATCGGCGTGGTGACCTCGTACGGGCGGCTCCTGCGGCTGTCGGTGATCGATCTGCCGCAGCTGCCGGACACCCACGCCGCGCCGAACCTGGCGGGCGGCGCCCCGGTCTCGGAGTTCCTCTCCGGGCTGGAGGCGGACGAGAAGGTCGTCTGCCTGACCTCGCTGGACGAATCGGGGCAGGGCCTGGCGCTCGGCACCGAGCAGGGCGTGGTCAAGCGGGTGGTGCCGGACTACCCGGCGAACAAGGACGAGCTCGAGGTCATCACGCTCAAGGACGGCGACCGGATCATCGGCGCGGTCGAGCTGCGCACGGGCGAGGAGGACCTGGTCTTCATCACCGACGACGCGCAGTTGCTGCGCTATCCGGCGGCCCAGGTCCGCCCGCAGGGCCGCCCGGCGGGCGGCATGGCGGGCATCAAGCTCGCGGACGACGCCAAGGTGATCCACTTCTCGGCGGTGGACCCGGCGCGCGACGCGGTCGTGTTCACGGTGGCGGGCTCGCAGGGGACGCTGGACGACTCGATGCTGTCCGGGAAGCTGACCCCGTTCGACCAGTACCCGCGCAAGGGCCGGGCCACCGGCGGCGTGCGCTGCCAGCGCTTCCTCAAGGGCGAGGACCTGCTCGTCCTGGCCTGGGCGGGCGGCTCGCCGGCCCGCGCGGCCGCGGCGAACGGGACCCCGGCGGAACTGCTCGCCGTGGACCCGCGCCGGGACGGTTCGGGTACGGCACTGCCGGCCGCCGTCGCGGCACTGGCGGGGGCCGCGCTGTAGGAGGTACGACGTCATTCGGGTGGTACGTCCTGGGGACGTACCACCCGAATGGCGACTAGTGTTTTCCCGTTGGTGCTTGCGGTGGGGGTCGGGGGAATGCTGATGAGCCGTCGGTCGAGCGGGATGATCGGGGATTGGGCCGAGGCGCAGCGCAGGCAGCAGCGAACGCAGGTGATTCAGCAACGCGAGGCGGAGCGCCGTCGGCGGGCATGGGACCGGGACGTGGCCCGTGGTGAGCGAGAGCAGCAGGCCGCGTACCGGCAGCACCGCGAGGCCGAGGCACGGCGGCGTACAGAGGCCATGGAAGCCGAAGTCGCGGCGTTACAACACCTGTTGCTCAGGGGCTGCCGGGCCGCGCCGTTCCGGATGGCCTCGCTGGTGCGGAGCGAGCAGCTCGAACCGTTCGATCCGGGATCCCTGGCGCAGCCGGTGGCAACGCCGCGCATCGAGCAGTTTCAGCAGCAGAGCAGTGGCATGGCACTGGGTTCGTACCGGCGGGCCCAAGCGGAGCGCGAGGCGCATGCCCAGTTCACGAGAGCCTCGCTGAAGGCGCAGGCGGCGGAGACCCGCCGCCAACGGCAACTGACCGAGAACCGGCAGGAGTACGACCGGTGGGCGGCCGAGTATCTCGCAGGTGTTCGCGCGCACAACGGTGGACTGACCGAGCTGGCGGGGAGGCTCCGCGCGGGTGAGGCCGAGGCCGTGGTGGACTACTTCTCGGCCGCCCTGTACGCCTCAACGGCCTGGCCGGAGGAACTACCGAGGCAGGTGTCGGCCGCGTACGACCAGACGGTGCGGCAACTGGTGCTCGACTGGGAGCTGCCTCGGCACGAGGTGGTGCCTGAGATCAAGTCGGTCCGATATCTACCGAGTACGGACCAAGACAAGGAGACGGTCCGCCCGGCCACGCAGCGTCGAGCACTGTACCGGGACCTACTGGCGCAGTGTGTGCTGTTGGTGGTACGCGATCTTTACGCGGCGGACGAGTTCGGCGTGCTGGACTCGGTAGTGGTCAACGGCTTCGTGGACGCCCACGATCCGGTGACGGGTCTGGAGGCGCAGCTGGTGGTCGCGACGGTGTCCGCGGCCCGGTCGGCCTTCGAAGGGCTGCGGCTGGAGCAGGTCAGCGCGGTGGACTGCCTGGTGACGGGGTTGCGCGGGCAGTTGTCGGCACGGCCGGAGCAACTGACGTCCGTGCGCGCGGGGCGCCGGCCAGAGGAGGTCGGCGCGGTCGTCAGCCACGGCGGCCACGCGGAGGGCGACGCGGACGAACCGGACCTCTTCGCGATGGACCCGATCGTCTTCGAGAACCTGGTCGCCGAACTGTTCCGGGCGATGGGCATGGAGGCGGTGACCACGCAGCGGTCGGGCGACGGCGGTGTGGACGTCGAGGCGCTGGACCCCACACCGATCCGGGGCGGCCGGATCGTGGTGCAGGTCAAGCGGTACCGGCACACGGTCCCGCCTACAGCCGTACGGGACCTGTATGGCACGGTCCAGGATCGCGGGGCGAACAAGGGGGTGCTGGTCACCACCGCGACCTTCGGCCCTACGTCGTACGCATTCATCACGGACAAGCCGCTGGAACTTGTGGACGGGGCCACGCTCGTGGGCCTGCTTCACCAGCACGGGCTACGAGGCCGACTCGGCGGCGGCCAGGCGGCCTCGGTATCGACCCAGCGCACAGCGGAGCCCGCACCCCCATCCAGAGACCACAACATCCTCGGCATGTCCTGGACGGGCTCGGTCGCGCTGGACGTGTGCGCGCTGGTCTGCGAGGGCAACCGGGTGCTGAGCGAGGACCACTTCGTGTTCTTCAACAACCCCCGCACGCCGGACGGTTCGGTACGCACGCACCCGCACGCGGCGCCCGACAAGGCGGCGCTGCTGGTCGCCTTCGACGCTTTGCCGCAGTCCGCCGACCGGCTGGTCCTCGTGGCCGCGGTCGACCCGGAGGTCAATCCGGACGCGGACCTGGCGGGCTTCACGGACGCCCGGATCCGGCTGCTGGACGCCGCGGGCGGGGAGCTGGGACAGCTGGAGGTCTCCGACGGCCGCGCCGGCGAAACCGCCCTGGTCCTCGGCTCCTTTCGGCGGCGCCCGGGCGGCGACTGGGACTTCGTCCTCGGCGGCAAGGGCTACCGGGGCGGCCTGGAATCCCTGCTCGGCGACTTCGGCATCGAGGTCGCCTGACGGGACCCGAGGGGCCGCCCTCCTAGAAGTCCTCGGGATCGGTTTCGGCTCCGAAGTCCGCTTCCGGATCGGCTTCCGGATGGGCTTCCGGATCGGGGCCGGCGCCGGCCTCGGGGGCCGGGGCCGGCGGGCGGTGGACGTAGCGCAGCACGCCCCACATGCTCTCCGGGCCGGTGTTCTGCGGCTCCGGTTCGCGGCAGGCTTCCAGCTCGCGGAGCAGGGACGGGCCGTCGGTACCCGATCCGATGAGGACCAACTGCGTCAGGCGCGGCTCGCCCCGGCCCCAGGGGTGCGGGGCGAAGCGCAGGAAGCGGCCGACCGCGTGGATCTCGTAGCGCTCCTGGTGACCGGGGACGCCGAAGTGGACGGAACCCTTGATCCGGTAGAGGCCGGCCGGGCGGCGGTCGAGGAACCGCATGAGACGGCGCGGGTCGAGGGCCTGCTCGGACACGAACTCCGTGCTCTGGTACGCCGCGTGGGCGTGCCGCCCGCAATCACCCTCGTGATCGTGTCCGTCGTGTCCTTCGTGGCCGTCGTGGCCGTCGTGGCCGCGCGCCTGGACCAGCAGGTCCTCGAAGGACAACTGGCCGCGCGTCTCGGTCCACGGGCGGCGGTCGAAGAGCAGTTCCGGGTCGATCCGCCCGTGGTCGGCGCCGACGACCGGGGTGCCGGGGCCGCAGAGCCCGGCGAGCGCGCGCTCGATCCGGGTCCGTTCGGCAGCGTCGACGCGGTCGGTCTTGTTCAGCACCACCAGGTCCGCGACGGCCAGGTGCCGGTCGGTCTCCGGGTGCGCGGCCCGGGTCCGGTCGAACTCCGCCGCGTCGACGATCTGCACCATTCCGCCGTAGCGGACGGCCGGGTTCTCGTTGGCGACGAGCATCCGGACCATCTCCTGCGGCTCCGCCAGCCCGCTCGCCTCGATGACGATCACGTCGATGCGGTGGACCGGGTCGGCGAGCTTCTCCAGGTACGCGTCGAGCTCGCTGCCGTCCACCGCGCAGCACAGGCAGCCGCCCCCGAGGGAGACCATCGAGTCGCCGACCTGGCCGGCCACCGACATCGCGTCGACCTCGATGGAGCCGAAGTCGTTGACGACGACCCCGATCCGGGTCCCTCCCCGGTTGCCGAGGAGGTGGTTGAGGACGGTCGTCTTGCCGGATCCGAGGAATCCGGCGAGGACGACGACGGGGATGCTGTTCACCCGCCCGATGGTAGTCAGCGCAGGACGGGAACCGGATGGGGCGGGGTCGGGCCGGTGTAGCGGGCGGCCGGGCGGATGATCTTCGAGTCGGCGGCCTGTTCGAGGACGTTCGCGCTCCAGCCGACCACCCGGGCCGTGCAGAAGGTCGGGGTGAACATCTCGCGCGGCAGCCCGCACAGTTCCATGACCACGCCCGCGTAGAACTCCACGTTGGTGTGCAGTTCGCGGCCCGGCTTGAGCTCGGCGAGGATCTCCTCCACGCGCCGCTCCACCTCCACGGCGAGGTCCACGAGCGGGCCGCCGAAGCCGCGGGCGATGTCGCGCAGCATGCGCGAGCGCGGGTCCTCGGTGCGGTAGACCGGGTGCCCGAAGCCCATGATCCGGTCGCCCGCACGCACCCGCTCGCGGATCCACGGGTCGATCCGGTCCGCCGTGCCGATGGCGTCCAGGGTGTCCAGGGCCCGGCTGGGAGCGCCGCCGTGCAGCGGGCCGGAGAGCGCGCCGATCGCCCCGGTGAGGCAGGCCGCGACGTCCGCGCCGGTCGAGGCGATCACGCGGGCGGTGAAGGTGGAGGCGTTGAAACCGTGGTCGACCGTCGCGATCAGGTACCGCTCGACCGCCCGGGCCCTGACCGGGTCGGGTTCCTGACCGGTCAGCATGTAGAGGTAGTTGGCGGCGTACGGGAGGTCCCCGCGGGGTTCCACCGGCTCGAGCCCCTGCCCGAGCCGGTACAGGGCGGTGAGCAGGGTCGGTACCGCGGCGCAGGCGGCCAGCGCGTCGGCGGCCCGGCACTCGGGGCCGAGGTCGTAGACCGGGCGGAATCCGGTGGCGGCGCCGAGCAGGGAGAGCGCCGTGCGCAGACCGGCGAGCGGCCCGGAGAGGGCGGTGGCACGGGCCAGCGCGGGCAGGGCGTCCCGGACCTCGTCGGGGAGCCGGCGCAGCGGGGCGATCTCGGCGGCGAAAGCGGCGCGTTCGGCGGCGTCGGCCGGGAGCGTGCCGCGGAACATCAGGTGCCAGACGTCCTCGAAGGTGCGGTGCTCGGCGAGCTCCACGGCCGAGTACTGGCGGTAGTGGTAGAAGCCCTCGCGGCCTCGGACGTCACCGAGCCGGGTGTCGGTGACCACGACTCCCGCAAGGCCTCGGGGGGTTTCGGAGGGTACGGCGGTGGTGTTCATGTCTCGACCATCGATGATGGATTCAATCCTTGTCAATATTGATTCAATCAATATCTGTAAGGTATGCGTCATGAATGAGGAGTCCGGTGAGTCCGGCCAGCGAAGGCTCAGCACCCAGGAGGCGGCCCACCTCCTCGGCGTGAAGCCCGCCACCGTCTACGCCTACGTCAGCCGCGGTCAGCTCACCAGCCGCCGCGACCCGGTGGGACGCGGGAGCAGCTTCGACGCCCGCGAGGTGGAAGCCCTGGCCCGGCGCAGCCGGCGCGAGGCGGCCGTCCCCGCAGGTTCCGCCGGGGAGCTGTCCGTCCGCACCTCGCTCACGCTCATCGAGTCCGACCGCTACTACTTCCGCGGCGTGGACGCGGTGGAGCTGGCCTCGCGGCACCGATACGAGGAGGTCGCCGAGTGGCTGTGGACGGGGACCCTGGTGCGCGGGGCCCGGTTCACCGCTCACCCGGACGCCCTCGCCGCGGCCCGGCGGGCGGTCGCCGCGCTGCCCCCGCACAGTGGTCCGGTCGACCGCCTGCGGGTGGCCGTCGCCGCCGCCGCGGTCGCGGACCCCCTGCGCTTCGACCTCTCCGAGCCTGCGGTGCTCGGCTCCGCGCGCTCCCTGATCCCCACCTTGGTCGGCGCCCTGCCCGAAGTGGGGCCGTCGCAGTGGGGCGGGGACGGCAGGCTCGCCCGGCAGCTGTGGCCGCGGCTCTCCCCCCTGGAACCCGATCCGGACGCCCTGGCCGTGCTGGACCTGGCGCTGGGGCTGCTGACCGACCACGATCTGGCCGCCTCGACCCTGGCCGTGCGGGTCGCGGCGTCGGCGCGCGCGCATCCGTACGCCGCGGTGTCGGCCGGGCTCGGCGCGCTCGAGGGACCGCTGCACGGCGCGGCCGGCCGGCTCGCGCACCGGATGCTGGTGGAGGTGCTGGAACGGGGCGGGGCGGCGCCGGTGGTCGCGGAGTACCTGCGCGCCGGGCGCCGGGTACCGGGGCTCGGTCACCGGCTGTACACGGGCGAGGACCCCCGTGCCGCGGTTCTGTTCGCACGGCTGGAGCCGCTGGCGCAGGCCGGGCCGGCCCTGGAGGCGGCGCGCGAGGTGGCCGGATTGACGGCGCGGCACGGCGGCGGCCTGTACCCCAATGTGGACCTGGCGCTGGCGGTGCTGACGGTGTCCTGCGGGATGGCTCCGGAGGCCGGGGAGACCGTCTTCGCGGTGGCCCGAACGGCCGGGTGGATCGCGCACGCGCTCGAGGAGTACCAGGAGCGCCCGCTGCGGATGCGGCCGAGCGGGCAGTACCACGGGCCCCGCCCGCCACAGCCGATGCCGTGACGGGCGGGGTCGTCCGGGGAGGACGAGAAGGGCGTGCCGTGCGCCGGATCAGCCGGCGTAGGCCTCGAGCTCGCTGAGCTGCCCGGCCGGCCAGCCGGTGTCGCCGGTGACGCTCACCCGCAGGTGGCGCAGGTGCGTACCGTCCGGGAGGGTGATGGTGACCCGGTTGCCGGCGGCCGGTTCGAAGCGGTAGCCCTGGGAGGCGGCGACGGTGGTGAAGTTCGAGCCGTCGGCGCTGCCGAGGACGGAGAGGGTCTGGGTCGTAGCCCTGGGTGTGCGAGGACTCGGAGACGGGCCGGCCCTGGGCCGGGTTCCGCGTGGGGTCGGGGGTCAGGGGTTGGCCTGGGCGTCGGCGTGGGCGTCGGGCTCGGCGTGGGGGTCGGGTCCGGGCCCGGCTGGTCGTTGGCCGGCGGGAACGGTCCGCAGTAGGTGTGCGGCAGCTTGGTGTTCCAGCCGGAGTTCCCACCGCCCTGCGTCAGCTTCGACTGCGGGCCCAGGCAGCTGTAGACGGGCTCGGCGAAGCCGATCCGGGCGGCGCGCAAGCCGGGCGCAGATCACGCAAGCCATTTGCGTACAGGCTGGAAATTCCGCTGACGCCCGAACCGCCCTACGGTTCCTAGTCATGCGGTTCCTTCTCATGAGCGCTCGGCGCCTCGGGCTGCCCAGACGGGCCGTCTCCCAGATCCTCCTGACCCAGCTGGCCATCGCCGCCGGGGTCCTCGCCCTGGCCACCGGACTCTTCCTGGCTCCGCTGAGCGCGCAGCTCGACGACCAGGCCATGCGCCGCGCGCTGGCCATCGCCCAGAGCGCGGCGGCCGACCCTTCGCTCGCCGCCGGCCTCCTCGGCTCGGACCCGTCGCCGGACGGACCGGTCCAGGCGTCGGCCGAGCGGATCCGCCGGGCCACGGGAGCCGAGTACGTGGTCGTCGTCGACACCGACGGGATCCGCCGCTCCCACCCGAGCCCCGAGCGCATCGGACAGCCCGTCTCCACCGACCCCGGAGACGCCCTGGCGGGCCGCGAGGTCATGGAGATCGGCGAAGGCACCCTCGGCCGCTCCGCGCGCGGCAAGGTCCCGCTGCTCGCCGCCGACGGAGAGGTCGTGGGCGCCGTCTCGGTCGGCATCGCCTACGACAGCGTCCAGGGCCGGCTGCTCGGTGCCGTCCCGGGCCTCCTCGCGTACGCGGGCGGCGCCCTGGCGGCCGGTGCGCTCGCCGCCTACCTGCTCTCCCGCCGGATCCAGCGGCAGACCCGCGACCTGGCCTTCTCCGATATCGCGGGCCTGCTCGCCGAACGCGAGGCCATGCTGCACTCCATCCGCGAAGGCGTGATCGCCCTCGACCCGGGCGGCCGGGTCCGGCTGGTCAACGACGAGGCGGCCCGGCTGCTGGGCCTCGACCCCGACGCGGCCGGCGCCGTCGCGGGGCGCGCGCTGGACGACGTACTGGGCGCGGGCCGCACCACCGACGTCCTCACCGGCCGGGTCACCGGCCGCGACCTGCTCACCGTCCGGGGCCCCCGGGTCCTGGTCGCCAACCGGATGCCCACCGAGGACGGCGGAGCCGTGGCCACCCTGCGCGACCGCACCGAGCTGGAGCACCTGGGACGCGAGCTCGATTCCACCAAGGGGCTGATCGACGCCCTGCGCGCCCAGGACCACGAGCACGCCAACCGCCTCCACACCCTCCTCGGGCTGCTGGAACTGGGCCTGTACGAGGAGGCCGTGGAGTTCGTGACGGAGGTCGTCGGAGTGCACCGCAGTACCGCCGAACAGGTCACCGAGAAGGTCCACGACCCGCTGCTCGCCGCCCTGCTGGTGGGCAAGGCCACGGTCGCGGCCGAACGCGGCGTCCCGTTGCGCCTGGCCGACGCCGCCCTGCTGCCCGACCGTCTCGTCGATCCCGGAGGCCTGGTCACCATCCTCGGCAACCTGGTCGACAACGCCCTCGACGCGGCCGCGGGCTCGCCGGCGCCCCTGGTCGAGGTCGACATCCGGGCGGACGGCCGCACGGCGGTGCTGCTGGTCCGCGACAGCGGCCCCGGTATCCCGCCGGCGCGCCGCGAGGAGATCTTCACCGAGGGCTGGTCGACCAAGCAGCCCCAGCCCCACCGTGAGCGCGGGCTCGGTCTCGCGCTGGTACGGCGCCTGGCGGAGCGGCAGGGCGGCACGGTCCGGGCCGGCGCGACAGCGGACGGAGGGGCGGAATTCTCCGTCGTGCTCCCGGAGGCCCTGCGATGAACGCGACCCCGGACGAGCCGTCCGGCGGACACGGCGTCCCGCGCGACTTCGACGTCCTGGTCGTCGACGACGACACGCGGGTCGCCCGGATCAACGCGGCGTACGTGGCGAAGGTTCCCGGCTTCCGCGTGGCGGCCCGGGCGCACTCCGCGGCCGAGGCCCTGGCGGTCCTGGACACCCGTGCCGTGGACCTGATCCTGCTCGACCACTACCTCCCCGACGAGAACGGCCTCGACCTGGTCCGGCGCCTGCGCGAGCGCGGCCACCACACCGACGTGATCATGGTGACGGCCGCCCGCGACCTGGCCACCGTCCAGGCCGCGATGCGCCTCGGCGCCCTCCAGTACCTGGTCAAACCCTTCACCTTCGGGGGCCTGCGCGCACGGCTGGAGGCCTACGGGGCGCTACGGCGCACCCTGGACACGGGCGGCGAGGCCGAACAGGCCGAGGTCGACCGCATCTTCGGCGCCCTCGCCGCGGCCGGCGCCCCGAACGACCTCCCCAAGGGCCACTCCCCCACCACCGCCGACACGGTCCGCCAGGTCCTGCGCACGGCCGAAGGACCGCTCTCCACCCAGCAGATCGCCGACCTCGCCGGCATCAGCCGCCAGACCGCCCAGCGCTACCTCAAACTCCTCGACCGCACCGGCCGCGTCACCCTGGCCCTGCGCTACGGCGAAACGGGCCGCCCGGAACACCGCTACGCATGGCGCCCGCCCACCCCTGGGTGACGCGGACCGGCCGGTGGCCCTGCCCCGGCCCGCGCATCCGCGCCGGCCCCGGACCTACACCGCTCCGGCCCCCGTCAAGGAGCGGACCTCCGTCTCCGCGTGCCGGCGCTCGTCCGGCTCCTCCACCGAGGTCACCGTGCCCAGCCATCCCGCCAGGAATCCCAGCGGGATCGAGACGAGGCCGGGGTTCTGGAGCGGGAAGTACTGGAAGTCCACCCCGGGGAAGAGGGATTCAGGGCTGCCGGAGACCACCGGGGACAGTGCCACCAGCAGCACCGCCGGGACCAGACCCCCGTACACGGACCAGACCGCGCCGCGCGTGGTGAAGCCGCGCCAGAACAGCGAGTACAGCAGCACCGGCAGGTTCGCCGAGGCCGCCACCGCGAAGGCAAGTCCCACCAGGAACGCCACGTTCAGGTCCTGGGCGAGCAGCCCCAGGGCGATCGCCACCGCCCCGATCCCCGCGGCCGCGGCCCTGGCCACCGTGACCTCGCTGCGCTGACGGGCGTGACGGCGCTTCAGTGAGGCGTACAGGTCGTGCGCGACGGAGGCCGACGAGGCCAGGGTGATCCCCGCGACCACCGCGAGGATCGTGGCGAAGGCGATGGCGGCCACGACGGCGAACAGCACCGCTCCGCCCGTGGATTCGGCGCCGCCGCCCAGGAAGGCCGCGAGCAGCGGAACCGCCGTGTTCCCCGAGGCGTTGGAGGCCTTGACCTGCTCCGGGCCGAGCAGCGCCGCCGCGCCGAAGCCCAGGACGATGGTCATCAGGTAGAAGCCGCCGATCAGCGCGATCGCCCACACCACCGACCGGCGGGCGGCCCGGGCCGTGGGCACCGTGTAGAACCGCGACAGGATGTGCGGCAGCCCGGCCGTCCCGAGGACGAGGGCGAGTCCGAGACTCATGAAGTCGAAGCGGGCCGTCCAGTCGCCGCCGTACTTCAGCCCCGGGCCGAGGAACCGCTCCCCGTACCCGCTGCGCTCCGCGGCGCTGCTGAGCAGCTGGTCGAAGTTCCCGTGGAAACGGACGAGCACCAGCACGGTCAGGGTGATCGCCCCGCCCATGAGCAGCACGGCCTTGACGATCTGGATCCAGGTGGTGGCCCGCATGCCGCCGAAGGACACGTAGATCACCATGAGCGCGCCGACCCCGATCACGGTCAGCGTCCGCGCGGTGCGGCCGGAATCGGCGAGCAGCAGGCCCACCAGGCTGCCCGCGCCGACCATCTGCGCGACGAGGTACAGGACGGAGACCACGACCGAGGAGGTGCCCGCGGCGATCCGCACGGGCCGCTCGCTCATCCGGGCGGCGACCACGTCGGCGAGGGTGAAGCGGCCGCAGTTGCGGACGAGTTCGGCGACGAGGAACAGCACGACGAGCCACGCGACGAGGAAGCCCACCGAGTAGAGGAGGCCGTCGTATCCGAAGAGCGCGATCAGGCCGGAGATGCCGAGGAAGGAGGCGGCGGACATGTAGTCGCCGGCGATGGCGAAACCGTTTTCCAGCGGGGAGAACAGTCGGCCGCCCGCGTAGAACTCCTCCGCCGAGCCGTGCCGGTTGCGGCTGACCCACGTGGTGATCCCGAGGGTGACGGCGATGAAGACGCTGAACAGGATCAGCGCCAGCGTCTGGTGCTCGGTGGTCACCGGCCCGCCCCCCGGGTCCTGGTGCGCTCCCCCGCGTCCGCCCGGCGGACCTGCTCCTGCTCGAAGACGGTCCAGCGCAGGTCCAGGGCCGCGCGGTCGCGACGCAGCCGCGCGTGCCGGGCGTAGGCCCAGGTCAGCAGGAAGGTGCTGAGGAACTGACCGAGGCCCGCCAGGAGGGCCACGTTGACGGATCCGACCACGGGCCGGGCCATCATGCCGGGCGCCGTGGTAGCCGCGATCACGTAGGCGACGTACCAGAGGAAGAAGCCGACGGTCGCGGGGACCACGAACCTCCGGTAGCGGCTGCGCACCTCCTGGAAGGCGGCGCTGCGCTGCACTTCGAGGTAGATGTCGGACGCGCCGAGCGCGTGCGGGCCGTGCGAGGGGAAGCCGGACGGCGACGTTTCCGCACCCTCGCCGGCGGTCCCGCCGGAACCCTCGCCCGCACCGGCACCCGCGCCCTCGCCCTCGCCCCATCCGACGGCGAGCGCGTCGTACCAGGGGTCGTCCAGCCGGATCGTTCCGGCATCACGACCTTCGTGCTTGTCCACCGAACTCTCCTTGTCCGCCGCCGCATTGGCCGCGTGCCCACAAGGATGTGCGGGAGAGGGGTTTCCGGACTGGTGTACCGGTGCTCTTCACTCCATCAGGTGATGGGGTGAAGAGCACCGGTGTGCCGGCGCCGCGGAAGTGCCCGTACTCGGAAGGGCCCGTACCGCGGCCGGGGTCAGGCGTCGATCCGCGAGCGGTCCAGGGTGGCGGCGGAGCTGGTGATGAACTCCTTGCGCGGGGCCACCTCGTTGCCCATGAGCAGGTCGAAGACCGACTCCGCCGAGTCCAGGTCGCCGATGTTGATCCGGCGCAGGGTGCGGAAACGGGGATCCATGGTGGTCTCCGCCAGCTGGTCCGCGTCCATCTCGCCGAGGCCCTTGTACCGCTGGATCGAGTCCTTGAAGCGGATGTTCTTGCGCTGGTACTCCAGCAGGGTCTGGCGCAGCTCGTTGTCCGAGTACGTGTAGACGTACTTGTCCTGGCCCTTCTTCGGCTGGACGAGCTCGATCCGGTGGAGCGGCGGCACGGCGGCGAAGACCCGGCCCGCCTCGACCATCGGGCGCATGTACCGCTGGAAGAGCGTGAGCAGCAGGCAGCGGATGTGCGCGCCGTCCACGTCGGCGTCCACGAGCAGGACGATCTTCCCGTACCGGGCGGCGTCGATGTCGAAGGTCCGGCCCGATCCGGCTCCTATGACCTGGATGATCGCCCCGCACTCGGCGTTCTTGAGCATGTCCGAGACCGAGGACTTCTGGACGTTGAGGATCTTGCCGCGGATGGGCAGGAGCGCCTGGAACTCCGAGTTGCGCGCGAGCTTGGCGGTGCCGAGCGCGGAGTCGCCCTCGACGATGAAGAGCTCGCTGCGTTCCACGTCGTCGCTGCGGCAGTCGGCCAGCTTCGCGGGCAGCGAGGAGGTCTCCAGCGCGGTCTTGCGACGCTGCGCCTCCTTGTGCTGACGGGCCGCGATGCGGGTCCGCGCGGCCGCGACGATCTTCTCCATCACGGCGCGGGCCTGCTGCTTGTCGTCGCGCTTGGTGGAGGTCAGGAAGGCCTTGAGCTCCTTGGCGACCACGGCCGCGACGATCCGGGTGGCCGCCGAGGTACCGAGCACCTCCTTGGTCTGGCCTTCGAACTGGGGTTCGGCGAGACGGACGGTGACGACGGCCGTCATGCCCTCCATCGCGTCGTCCTTGACCACGTCGTCCTCGGCGACGCGCAGCAGCTTCGCCGAGCGCAGCACCTCGTTCACGGTCTTGGTGACCGAGCGCTCGAAGCCGGAGATGTGGGTGCCGCCCTTGGGCGTGGCGATGATGTTCACGAAGGACTTGACGTTCGTCTCGTACCCCGTGCCCCAGCGCAGGGCGATGTCCACGCCGAGCTCACGGGTGACCTCGGTGGGGGTCATGTGGCCACGGTCGTCGAGGACCGGGACGGTCTCCTTGAAGGTGCCCGTGCCGGTCAGGCGCAGGACGTCGCAGGCGGCCTTGTCCTGGGCGAGGTACTCGCAGAACTCGCTGATGCCCCCGTCGAAGCGGAAGGTCTCCTCGGTCTTGCCGGCGCCTTCGAGGGCCCGCTCGTCGCGGACGACGATGGTCAGTCCCGGGACCAGGAAGGCCGTCTGGCGGGCGCGCTGGTAGAGCGTGTCCAGCGTGAGCTTGGCGTCCTTGAGGAAGATCTGCCGGTCGGCCCAGTACCGGATACGGGTACCGGTCCTGCCCCGGGTGACCCGCTTGCCCTTGCGCAGCCCGTTGCCGGGGTCGAAGGGGCTGTCGGGGCCCTGCTCGGTGAACATGCCCGGCACGCCGCGGCGGAAGCTGATGGCGTGCGTGGCGCCGTTGCGGTCGACCTCGACGTCGAGGCGGGCGGAGAGGGCGTTGACCACGGAGGCGCCGACGCCGTGCAGGCCGCCGGAGGCCGCGTACGACCCGCCGCCGAACTTGCCGCCGGCGTGCAGCTTGGTCATGACGACCTCGACGCCGGAGAGGCCGGTCTTGGGTTCGACGTCCACGGGGATGCCGCGGCCGTTGTCCCGGACCTCCACGGACGAGTCCTCGTGGAGGATGACCTCGATGTGGTCGCAGTAGCCGCCCAGGGCCTCGTCGACCGAATTGTCGATGATCTCCCAGAGGCAGTGCATGAGGCCACGGCTGTCGGTGGACCCGATATACATGCCGGGGCGCTTGCGGACGGCCTCGAGGCCTTCGAGGACGAGCAGGTGCCGCGCGGTGTAGTTGGAGCCGTCCCGGTCTGCTCCGGTCAGCAGTGCGCTGGAAGGCACGGACTTGTCGGCGGTCACGCAGTTCGCTCCTCGCTGAATTTCTTTTCTGGCCCGGTCGGGCGCAGGGGTGGCTCGGCTGCCGCTGGAAGGGTACCGAGGCCTGGTAGAGCCGATGCAACGCCACCCCAACCCCTTCACCAGCCTAGTGCAGGTCCGTACGGATGTTCGATCCCCCGGGCGGGTGAAGCAAACATCACGTTCCCTTCGACGCATGAACCATTTAGTGTTCGGGCACGTCCTCATGCACAACCGGCACACAGCCGGAGAGGGCGGAACTGCTACAAGCGAACGACCTGACAACGCGAAACCGTAAAGCAACGCAATACGGCTCCTTCGCCGCCAACCGGCAACAGCCGGCCAGCTTCGGAAGGAAGTTTCGAGGAAAAGCCGCGAGCGGGAACGTTTTCGGCCTGGTTGGATGTTGACCCTGGTACGACAGCTCGTCGAGCTAGAGAAGAGGCGACGTGACTACTGTTCTGACACCCGCGACCCCGCTGACGGCCGCTGACCGATGCGACCGTTGTGGCGCCCAGGCATATCTGCGCGTCGTCCTGCTGAGCGGCGGCGAACTGCTCTTCTGCGCCCACCACGGTCGCAAGTTCGAGCCGGAACTCAAGAAGATCGCCGCAGAAATACAGGATGAGACCGAGCGGCTCACGCCCGCTCCGGCGGCCGGTGCCGCCGACCTCGAGGACCGCTGACACAAGGCCGCACCTCGCATCCGACGAGCTTGGACCGGCCAGGCCGGTCGACGGGCGGTACCCCTGAGATCCAGGGGTACCGCCCGTCCTCATGCCCGGACACTCTGCCCGGACCGCTCCCGAACCGGCCCGGACCGCTCTCGTGCTCCGGCCCGCGGCGCTCCCGCGAGCCACCGATTGCGGGATCAGCGCTTCGGCGCGAGCCGGATCCCCTCCCGAAAGCCCCTCCCGGGCCCCTGGGCGGGCCGTACGCCCGCTCCCGGCCGCCCGCGTACATCCGGGTGGGTCAGCTTCCCCCGGGCCGCCTCCGGGCCACCGGCGCCTCCCGCCGGCTCGTGCACGAAGCCCATCAGCGGCGCGATCCGCGTGTACACCCCCGGGCTGTCGGCGCGCCCGCAGCCGCGCCCCCAGGACACCAGGCCGATGAGCCGGCCCTGGGCGACCAGCGGGCCCCCGCTGTCCCCCTGGCACGCGTCCTTGCCGCCCTCGCGGTCGCCCGCGCACACCATGGAGTCGGCCCGGTACTGTCCGTCGGCGTCCCCCGGGTAGGCCCGCCCGCAGACCTCGTCCGCCAGTACCGTCACCCGGGCCGCCCGCAACGCGTACGCGTAGTCACCGAATCCGCTCGTGTCGCCCCAGCCGTACACGGAGGCCTCGCTCCCGACGTCGTACGCCGGGTGCCCGGGACCGGCCATGGCGAGCACGTGCTCGCCCGGCACGGCCGCGTCCAGCTCGAGCACGGCCAGGTCCCCCGCGTTGCTGGCCGGGTCGTAGCCGGGGTACACGCGAGCGGAACGCACCGCGATCTCCCTGCCCTCGCCGGCGCGCAGCTCCGTACGGCCGGTGATCACCCGGAAGTCGGTCACGGAGTCGACCGGGCCGCCCAGGACCTGGCGGCTTAGGCAGTGGGCCGCGGTCAGCACCTTGGTCGGGGCGACGAGGACGCCTCCGCAGAACTGCCCGCCGCGCGTACCCCCGAACCGGTCACGGCTCGCGAGGGCCACGACCCACGGGGCATCCGCCACCTTCACCGGCTTCCCGCCGATCACCACGCTGTCCGCTGCGGCCCGCGGGGCCTGGCTCAGCGGCGCCGCCGCCGCTCCCGCCACCAGGGTCAGCGCGCCCGCCAGAACGCGGGCAAAGGGACGACGCATGAGGCCTCCTGACTCCGAGTGTGCATGACTCCACCCAGAGTGGGTCGCCGGGTGGCCGCGCGCACCCGCGCGGCCACCTGTCCGACCTGCGACGAACGCCGTGCCCGGTCAGTCCAGGTAGTCGCGCAGCACCTGGGACCGGGAGGGGTGACGGAGCTTCGACATGGTCTTCGACTCGATCTGGCGGATGCGCTCACGGGTGACCCCGTAGACCTTGCCGATCTCGTCGAGGGTCTTGGGCTGGCCGTCGGTGAGACCGAAGCGCATCGAGACCACGCCCGCCTCGCGCTCGCTCAGGGTGTCGAGCACCGAGTGCAGCTGCTCCTGCAGAAGCGTGAAGCTCACGGCGTCCGCCGGGACGACCGCCTCGGAGTCCTCGATGAGGTCGCCGAACTCGCTGTCGCCGTCCTCGCCGAGCGGGGTGTGCAGGGAGATCGGTTCGCGGCCGTACTTCTGGACCTCGATGACCTTCTCCGGGGTCATGTCGAGTTCCTTGGCCAGCTCCTCCGGGGTGGGCTCGCGGCCCAGGTCCTGGAGCATCTGGCGCTGGACACGGGCCAGCTTGTTGATGACCTCGACCATGTGCACCGGGATGCGGATGGTGCGGGCCTGGTCGGCCATGGCGCGCGTGATCGCCTGGCGGATCCACCACGTGGCGTACGTGGAGAACTTGTAGCCCTTGGTGTAGTCGAACTTCTCGACCGCGCGGATCAGACCCAGGTTGCCCTC
Organism: Streptomyces sp. NPDC006544; assembly: GCF_040611715.1. NCBI lineage: Bacteria > Bacillati > Actinomycetota > Actinomycetes > Kitasatosporales > Streptomycetaceae > Streptomyces > Streptomyces sp. NPDC006544. Next base: position 26,267 of record NZ_JBEXOV010000032.1, read on the forward strand.
CTGGATCAGGTCCAGGAAGAGCATGCCGCGGCCGGTGTAGCGCTTGGCGAGGGAGACCACGAGGCGGAGGTTGGCCTCCAGCAGGTGGTTCTTCGCGCGGCGGCCGTCCTCCGCGATGATCTCCAGCTCGCGCTTGAGCTTGGGCGCCAGCTTGTCGGAGTTGGCCAGCTTGTCCTCGCCGAAGAGGCCCGCCTCGATGCGCTTGGCGAGCTCGACCTCCTGCTCCGCGTTGAGGAGGGGGACCTTGCCGATCTGCTTGAGGTAGTCCTTGACCGGGTCTGCGGTGGCTCCGGCGACGACGACCTGCTGGGCGGGGGCGTCGTCCTCGTCGTCCGAGATGACGAAGCCCTTGTTCTCCCCGCCCTCTTCCTCCTCGTCGGCCTCGGCCTTCGCGGGACCGTCTTCCGCCGTCTCCTCGTCGCCCTCGTCCGCGTCCTTCTTGGCGGCGGTCTTCTTCGCCGCCGTCTTCTTGGCCGCGGTCTTCTTGGCGGGTGCGGCCTTCTTGGCCGCCGTCTTCTTCGCCGCGGTCTTCTTGGCTGCGGGTTCGGCCGCGGTCTCCTGTGCCAGGGCGCCGGTGGCGGTCTCCGGGGCCGACGCCTCGGCCGCAGGGGCCACGGCGGCGGGCGCGGCCGCGGTCTTCTCCACCGTCTTCCTGGCAACGGGCTCGGTGGCCGTCTTCTTGGCGGGGCTCTTCGCTGCGACGCTCTTGCGGGGGGCGCGCTTGGGCGACTCCGCGGCACTGACCATCAGCGTCACACCCTCTTCCTCGAGGATCTGGTTGAGGCTGCGCAGAACACTCTTCCACTGGGTCGCAGGAATCTGGTCAGCCTCGAAGGCCCGACGCACGTCATCGCCGGCGATCTGCCCCTCGGCCTTGCCTCGCTCGATGAGCGCCATCACAGACTCGGAATCGGCGATCTCCGACGGGAGCGTACGGGATGTGCTGGCCGACACGAACAACCTCTCGGAACGATGGAAACGGCTTCCGACCCCGGGCCTGGTGGTGCTGGACCGGAGCCGACGACCACCGACTGGGGATGGGCCGGCGGCGCGGGCAGGGGCCGGGGAGCTGCACAGCATCCCCAAGGGCTGCTGTCTTCCCTCCGTCGGCCATCACCTCTTAGGTCATCGCGTGACCTCGCTGAGCGTTACGCCCAATCTTCGTGGCCCGAGTCACACCGCGTTCGCTGCCATGCCGGTCACAGAGTCATTTATGTCGGTCCGGTGTGTCCGAACACGCCCCATTTCGGAGGCCGGACGGCCCGCCCGGAGCCTTCGCCGTGCCGCCGGCCCCTCCCCCGGAATCCCTCCGGCGGGAGCCTTCCGGCCCGGCGACACGTCGGCGCGCGACCACCGCACGACCCCGCGCCCCCGCGCGGGGATCCGCTCAGTGCTCGCGCGGGGCCGGAACCACGCGCTCGACCTCCGGATGAACCGTCAGGAGCTGGCGCATCGCGTTCTCCGCCCCGAGCGCGTCCCCGGCGGCGAGGGCCTCGAGCATGCGCGCGTGGTGCGCGACGCAGGTTTCGCTGGGGCGGTCACAGGCGGTGACGGGACTGCCGGAGACCTGGAGGGCCGAGGAGACGATGCCGGAGAGGTGCTCCAGCATCCGGTTGCCGGCGGCCTGGATGAGCAGGGCGTGGAACTCGTTGTCGGCGCGCGCGAAGGTGATCGAATCGCCCTGGCCGAGGGCGTGGCCCATGATCTCGACCATGTCGGTCAGGCGCTGCTGGATCTCCGGGCGGCCGTGCCCGGCGGCGAGGCGCGCGGCGAGCGGTTCGATGGTCCAGCGGAGCTCGCCCAGCTCGCGGCGCTGGTCGTCGCGCTGGGGGCCGAAGGCGCGCCACTCGATGATGTCGGGGTCCAGCAGGTTCCAGTCGGCGACGGGGCGGACCCGGGTGCCGACGTTGGGGCGGGCGCTGACCAGGCCCTTGGCCTCCAGGACCCGCAGCGATTCGCGGACCACCGTGCGGGAGACCTCGAAGCGCTGGCCGATCTCCTCCGGCACCAGGGGGCGGTCCGCGCCGAGATCGCCGGAGACGATCATCTGGCCGAGCTGCTGGACGAGTTGGCCGTGCAGGCCGCGGCCGCGGCTGCCCGCCGCGCGCCGGCCGACCCGGCTCAACTCGATGTCGGATCCGTCCCAGTGGGGCACTCCGGCACGGTCGGCCCCCGGAGCCTCCGCGAAGGGGTAGCGGTCGAGTTCGCCCGAGCCGGCGAGGCCGGAATCGGCATGGCGGGCGGCGGTCATCATGGTGTGCGCAAGGGTACTCACGAATCCTTTGTCGGCCTCGTTTCCTTGACCCTTGAGGTCTTTGGTGAAAAGCACACGAAAGGGTGATCGGTGCCACCTACGCAATTGACGACTTATCGTAAAGAACCGGGCCTTTTGCGGGGAGTTGCGATCCGCCACCCCTGATGTGGACGGCATCGGTCCCGTTGGGGTCCCTTCCGGTGCCGGAACGGTCACCAACGATCCCTCACCATCGGACGCGGCCGCGCAGTCCTGTGAACCCATAGGCGCACAACAGGACCATCAGCGACAACACCAGTGCGGTGCCGACAGGTTGGGCCATCACCCGCAGCACCCCGAGGACGATCCGGTCGGCCTCCGGGGGCCACTGCGCCCAGGCCAGGCCGCGCAGCCGTTCCGCGAGACCGGTCACCGGGTAGGCGGACGGGCCGTCCAACGCCTTGCGCACCAGCGGCACGACCATCACGGGCACGGCGAGCACCGCGGCCAGACCCGCGGCGGCGGAGCGGAAGACCCCGGAGGCCAGGACGCCGGACCAGGCACAGCCGACGAGCAGCCCCGCCCAGCTGACCGCCGGGGAAACCCACTCCGCCGGGGTACGGAGCGGGCCGCCGCCGAAGACCAGGGTCAGGGCGGCCGCGTCGGCGGTCACGGCGAGGGCGCCGAGCAGGAGGGCGAGCACGGCGCTGACGCCGAGCTTCGCCGTGAGCAGCCCGAGCCGGCGCGGAACGGTACCGCGGTCGGCCGCGAGCGCGGGGAATCGGTACTCCTCTCCGAAGGCCAGGGCGCCGAGGAGGCCGGCGCCGAGGGCGGCGGGCGGGAGCGGCAGCAACTCGGGCCAGGCGGCGAGCAGCCGGTTCTGCGCGGTGTGCCCGATCCGGGCGAGTACCAGCGCCGTGACGACGGAGACGGCGACGACGAACGCGGCGGTGAGGACGGGGGTCGCGGTGCCGAAGACCCGGTGCAGCTCGTAGCGCAGGGGCCGGAGCGGGCCGCCGAGCCGCCGGACGGCGGAGGCGGGCCCCGCGGCGCGCGCGGTCCGCCGGTTGCGCCCGGTGAGCCCGGTGAGGCCGGTGAGCCCGGCGCGTGGCCGCTCGCCGCCGTCCGGGGTCGGGGACTCGGCGGACGCCGCTGATCCGGCGCGGGCACGCGGCAGCGACGGCGTACCCGCGTCCCCGGTCTCGTCGGCGAGCTGGTGGACGAGCACGCCGTGCCGGAAGGCGGCCTCACCGATCTCGGCGCAGTTGCTGCCGTAGACGGACAGCCGGCTGCCGCTCTCTTCGACGATCTCCACCGTCCGCTGCGTCGCGCGCGCCTCGCGGCCCAGTACGTCGGCCAGCCGGGCCGCGTGCGGGGTGCGCACGGCCACCCGCGGCCTCAGCCTGGTCCGGGCGAAGTCGGCGGCGTCCTGGTCGGCGACGAGCCGGCCCGCCTCGATGCTGACGACCCGGTCGGCGCTGCGGGCGGCCTCCTTCGCGTCGTCCGTGGTGAAGAGCACCGCGCCACCGAGGGAGGCGTGGCCGCGCAGCAGGCTGTACAGCCAGCTCCGCTCCCGGGGCGAGAGCCCGGCGGCGGGCTCGTCGAGGAGCAGCGTGCAGGGGTCGGCGAGCAGGGCGGCGGCCAGGGCGACCCGGCGTTCCATGCCGAGCGAGAGCGAGCCGAGCCGTTGGTCACGCAGCCCGGCGACGCCGACGACCTCCATCATGGTGTCGGCCCGGGAGGCCGGCACCCCGGCCGCGGCGCACAGCATGCGCAGCTGGCTCCGGACGGTGCGCGCGGGGTTGCCGGGCAGGTCGCCGAGGAGCACGCCGACCTCGCGGCCCGGGTGCGGGATCCGGTGCAGGGGGCGCCCGCGGAAGTAGGTGACTCCGCGGCCCGGTTCGAGCTCGAGCATGAGCCGCAGCGCGGTGGTCTTGCCCGATCCGGGGGCGCCGAGGAGCGCGGTCACGCTCCCGGGGCGGGCCTCGAGGGTGAGGTCGTCCACGAGGGGCGGGAGGTTTCGACGGGGGGTGCTGGTGAGTCCGATGGCCTGGAGCATCGCTTCTCTCGCGGGGGGTGAGACCGCTCTGCGGCAGTGTGAGTACCACCAGCAAGATAACGCGATATGTCAGATTTTCGGCGTAATGGACCCGAGGGCTCACTCGTGTCGACACCGGCTCCGGCTCCGGCGAGCCTGCGGGTCCGGCTCCGGCTCCGGCTCCGGCTCCGGCTCCGGCTCCGGCTCCGGCTCCGGCTCCGGCTCCGGCTCCGGCTCCGGCTCCGGCGAGCCTGCGGGTCCGGCTCCGGCGAGCCTGCGGGTCCGGGCGGGTCAGACTTCCGGGCGCAGCATCGGCGGGTTGAGCAGGGTGGCTCCGCCCGCCCGGAACAGCTGGGCGGGACGGCCGCCCTGACGAGTCGTCGTCCCCCCGGCCGGCACCAGGAATCCGGGGGTGCCGGTGACCTTGCGGTGGAAGTTGCGGGGGTCGAGGGCCACGCCCCAGACGGCCTCGTAGACCCGGCGCAGCTCGCCGACGGTGAACTCGGGCGGGCAGAAGGCGGTGGCCAAGGAGGAGTACTCGATCTTCGAGCGGGCCCGCTCCACCCCCTCGGTGAGGATCCGCTCGTGGTCGAAGGCGAGTCCGGCGCCGGCCTGACCGTCCCTGGACAGGACCTCGTCGACGGAGGCCCAACGCGCGCTGTTGGCGTCGCCCCCCGCCCGCGGCGCGGGAAGGTCGGGAGCCAGCACCAGGTGAGCCACGCTGACCACGCGCATACGGGGGTCTCGCTTCGGATCGCCGTAGGTCGCCAGCTGCTCGAGGTGCGCTCCGTTGCCCACCCCGGGAACGGCCGGGTCGTGCGCGCACAGGCCCGTTTCCTCGGACAGCTCCCGGGCCGCGGCCGCCGCCAGGTCCTCGTCGCCGCGCACGAAGCCCCCGGGCAGCGCCCAGCGCCCCTGGAACGGCTGCTCGCCACGCCGGACGACCAGCGCGCAGAGCGCGTGGCGCCGCACGGTGAGCACGACCAGGTCGACGGTAACGGCGAACGGCGGAAAGGCCGACGGGTCGTAGGGCGACATGTCGCGATCATAGTCGTCTGCCTGACGATAAACAGCGTTTTGGCGATCGCGGAACGACGGGACCGCGAGCGGCGCCCCTTTCGCGCGCCGCGGCCCGACGGCCCGGCCCGCGGTGCGCGGCGCCCGCAGGCGCCGTGGCCGGGAACGTTCGCCTCCTCGCACCGTCGTCCCTCCACTAGCCGACGGAGACGACCCGGTCGGGCCGACCGCCTGGGGGGATGACCACTTCGTGGACCGCGCCTCCCCGGGTGGTCATGCGAATCCGGTCGGAGGCCGTCCAAACGGTCTCGCTGAGTGCGTTGCCTTCGGAGTCGCCGTTGAAGCAGCCGACGCCCCAACGGCGTTCCCGTAGTTATCGCGTGAAGTTCATGATCCCCCGAACGATGTGGATCACGCAGCATTAAGAGGGACGGCTCTGCGGGGCTCGGGCCAGAGCCGATGGACGTGGATCACAGCCACTCGTCGATGGCCTCGATGGGGGACGGTCGCTTCGTAGCCGAGCGCGAGCTCGTGCTGGCGCGTAGCGACGGCCCGGGGCCGCGTGACGCGGTTGATGCCGCACTCGCCCGCGTGGCGCTCTCGGTAGTCGGTCGGGGCGACGTGCGGCGGCCGACCGCCACGGGAGCCGAGCTTTGGGGGGATGCGCGCCTGGTCGGCTCTGTCCGGGATGGTGCGGCGGCTCCCGCCGCGGCGCAGGCAGGCGCGGTTCTTGCGGCAGACCGGAAGATCCGCTCTCGATACAGGGCCGAGCGGACGTACTGGCATGGTCCGCCCCCCTCAGAGGGGCGCTGTACCGAACGCGCCCCGGTGAACCTCCCGGCCTCTCCACCGGACAGCCCCTAGCCACTCAGTTGCAGCGCATCGGCGGCCTCCTCCACCATGCCGAGGCCGAGCCTGCTGATCCGCACCGCGAAGGGTGCCCCCGAGACGCGCAGGCCGGACAGGCGGAGCCCGCCGAGCGGGGCGCCCGCGAGCGGGGCGAGGGCGACCGTGCCCGCGGGGGCGTCCGGCCGGATCCCGGCCAGGGAGAGCAGCGCGTGGATCCCCGAGGCGGCGGCGACCGCCGCCGGACGGCAGGCGGCCGGATGGGGAAGCGGGGCGCTGCCGGCGGTGCGCTGCTCGGCGGCGTACATCTCCGGCAGCCGGTACCGGAAGTTCTCCGCGGCGTCCAGCAGACCCCGCAGCAGCGCGGTGGCCTCCTTCTCGAAACCGGCCTGGGACAGACCGACCGCGGCGACCGCGCTCTCGTACGGCCGCACGGCGCCCGCGCGGTAGCCGAACGGATTGTGGCCCGGCTCGCGGAGCGCCATGCTCCGCAGCCCCCACCCGGAGTCCATGGCGGGGGATCCGAGCAGCCGCGCCAGCTGCTCGGTGCGGACACGGTCGAGCAGTCCCGGTGCGAGGCCGCCGCCGCCGAGCAGTCCGGTGTCCAGCAGGTGGGCGGCGGCGGCCGTCAGCCGGGGCAGCGGCCGTCCGTCGGGGTGCAGGGCCGCCGCGGGCCGGCCGCCGTCCGGGCCCTCGACCCAGAACCGGGCTTCGAACCGTTCCCGCAGGTCGACCGCCCATTCCCGCCATTCCTCGGCTCCGGGCCGCCCGCACCCGTCGAGCAGGTCGGCGCCGAGCAGCGCGGCCCGGTGCGCGTGGGCCTGGGTTTCACAGCGCCGCGGTCCCGGGTCGGGGTCGGCCAGGAACCCGTCCTCCCCCAGGGCGCCCCGCAGCCAGTCCAGGCACCGCTCGGCGGCCGGGAGCAGCTGGGCGACCTCCTCCTCGGGCATGCCCCAGCGTCTGGATTCGGCGAGGACCGTCGGGAAGGCGAGCGTCGCCTCGGTCCCGGTGCAGCCCGGTGGCAGCTGTGGTCCGGCGCCGCGCAGCGGTCCCGGGATCTTCCCTGCCTCGCGGCCGCGGCCGGGGCTCTGGGTGCGGGCCAGGACGCGCAGGGTCGAGCCGGCCAGTCCGGTGCCGAGCGGGAGCGCCATGCGGGCGGCCCACAGTGCTTCCGCCGGGGCCAGTCCGAGCCGCCACGGCACCCCCGCCGCCGCATAGGCGTCGGCCGGTTCCCGCGGGTCCCTCAGCAGGAGCGCGCGGAGGTCGGCGACGCTGCTGCGCAACCACGCCTCCGCCCTGGGGTCGTCGCCCTCCGCGCGGGCGTCGGCCAGCGGATTCGCGACGTGCCCCACGGGGGCCCGCCCCCCGCGGTCCCGGGTGGTCCGCAGCTCGATGGTCCGGGATTCGCCGGGGCGCAGTTCGAGCTGCCAGCGCAGGAGGCCGGCCGAGGCGAGCGCGTCGTCCGGAGGCGGCTCGGCCGCCGTGACGGCCTGGGCCTGTCCGCTGGTCCAGCGAAGCCCCGCGGCGTGCACCCCGGCGGCCAGGTCCGGTCCGGCCCGGCCGGCCGCCACGTCGGCCAGCTCCGCCAGGTCGGTGCCCAGTGAGACCTCCACGGGGATCCGTAGCGGCCGGGCGGCGAAACTGCGCAGGGTGATCCGCTCCGTGCCGTCGGCGTGCCTGATCCGCTCCACACCCACGTCGGGGTCGGGCCCGGCCTCGGCTCCGGTCCGCACCGTCGAGGTGAACGCGGCCCGGTCGGCGCCGAGGCTGCGTCCCTGGACGGGGACCGGCTCCCGGCCGTCGACGCGGAGCACGCAGCGGGACAGCAGCCTGCGCCCGGAGCTGTAGACCCCGTCGACGCCCCGCCCGGTGAGCTGGCCGTGCTCGGGCGAGATGACCAGGCAGGGGGCGGCGACGCAGATGACGGCGCCGTGCACGGGCGGCAGGTCGGGCCTGCGCGGGGGAGGTACGCGGGCCGGGGGTACGGGATGCGGCATGGGTCGCCTTGTCTGCGCTCCGGGGGGATCGGCTGGGCGGCGGCGTGGCCGGGACGCCACCACCCCCCAGGGCAACGCCCCCACCCCCGCCTGGGTCACGGGCCCCGGTGGCGGCTGCGCCCACCGGGGACGGGGCCCTCGTCGCAGCCGGCGACCGAGGATCCCGCCCACCGTGTCCCGAAGTCTCCGCAGGACCGGGCGGGGCGGCCGGGCCCGGCTCCGCCCCCACCTGCGGTCCCTGCCGCCCGGGTCGCCGCCGCGGCTCCCGCTCCCGCGCCGGGCCCACTCCCCGCTCCGGTTCCGGATCCCGTTCCCGCTGCTGCTCCGCGGCCCGCACCTGCTGCACGGACCGCTCCTGCCCGGCCCGCGGTTCACTGCTCGCTCCCCGCGGTGCGGCCGGGCTCGCGGCGGGTGGTCCGGCTCCGGCGGCCGGGGGGCCTGGTGGTGTCCCGTCGGACCGCGGCCGGCAGACGCCCCCTGCGGGGCTCCCGGCGCCGCCGCTCCGCCCGCAGGCACTGCCGCAGACCCTCCGGGTCGATCCCCTCGTTGCAGGCGTGGTGGAGCAGCTGCGCGAAGCGGTACTCGCCGTCCGCGCGGAGCGCCAGACCGAGCGCGATCCGTGCGGTCGGTTCGTCCCCGGTGGACCAGGAGACCCAGCCGGCCAGGGTCAGCGGGGCGGCCGCGTGTTCTGCGTAGGCCCCGACACAGCGTCGGGCCAGGGCCCGCCACAGCCGCAGGGCGGGACCCGCCTCCTCGTCCTCCATCCACTCGGCCGCGATGTCGCGGATCTCTCGGTCCTGGAGGCCCAGGATGAGCGAGGCGGCCTCGTCGTCGCCCAGCAGCGCGTCGTCCCAGCCGTCGGCGCCCGGTCCGGTCTCGGCCGGCAGGGCAAGGGTCATGCGGCGCATCAGCGTGCGGGCGAGCGACACCGTCTCGGCTCCCACCTCCTCCCGCGTGGCCCCGTCGAGGATCTTCGGTACGAGGGCAGCCGCCGTCCGGTCCAAGGCCCGCTCCATCTCCTCGGCGCCCGTCCCGCGCAGCGGGGCCAGCCGCCGCTCGATCTCCCGGAGGGACCCCCGGACCTGCAGGCCCGCGAAGGTGGCCGCGGCGGCCATCACCGAGGTGCCGGGGACGGCCAGGACGCTGCCCTCCGCGGGGCAGCAGCGTTCGTCCGGGCAGCAGTAGGACCAGTACCGTCCGGCGGAGAGGCACAGGGCCTCCAGCACGGGGACGTCCAAGGCGCCGCAGGCCAGCCGGATGCGCTGGGCGAGCGGCCGCAGCCGCGTCATCACGCGCTGCCCGTTCTCCTCCCCGCTCGGGTCCTGGCAGAGGAAGACGACGATGCCGTCGGGCTTGACGCCGCGCCGCCGGCTGCCGCCGACCAGGCAGTCGGCGACCTGGCGGGCGGTGTCCTCCCACTCGTCCGGATCGGCCGGGATGCCGACCCGGAGCCGGCCGCCGAAGCGGCCGCCCTCGCCGTGGACGGCGACCATGACGAGGGAGTCGGTCGGGTGGAATCCGAGCATGTAGGGCAGCGCGTCCGCCAGTTCGGCGGGGCCGCGCAGGGTGATCGGGGGTGCGTCGGCGGCTCCGGACGCGCTGGTGGACGTCCGGCCGGAGGGTGCGTGTGCTTCGTGGTTGTTGGTCATGTCCCGAAGATCCCCTGCCGGGGCGGATCCGCCTACCCCTGTGGATAACCGCGGGACCACCGCCGCGCGGCTCCCCGCACGCCGACCTACACCGACCGGCACCGCCCCGGCACCGCCGCGGCACCGACGGGAGAGCGGACCGGCCCGCGGGCCGGACAGCCGACCGGACATCGAACAAATCCACGCTTCAACATCCACAGGACCAGAGCGGCATTCGCCCGATGTCCGAGCCATCGGGTTGCATGGGGGCATGAACGCAGACCTGAGGTCCTCGGCCGACTCCGTACTAGCCCGTCTCGTGGGCGACCCCACGGGCACCGCACGGCTGCGCGAGGACCAGTGGCGGGCGATCGAGGCCCTGGTCGCCGACAAGCGGCGGGCGCTGGTGGTACAGCGCACCGGCTGGGGCAAGTCCGCGGTCTACTTCGTCGCCACCTCGCTGCTGCGCGCCGGTGGCGCCGGCCCCACGGTGATCGTGTCGCCCCTCCTCGCGCTCATGCGCAACCAGGTGGAGGCCGCCGCACGGGCCGGGATCCACGCCCGCACCATCAATTCGGCCAACCCCGAGGAATGGGAGTCGATCCAGGCCGAGATCGCGGCGGGCGACGTCGACGTGCTGCTGGTGAGCCCGGAACGGCTCAACAACCCCGACTTCCGCGACCAGGTGCTGCCCAAGCTGTCCGCCGCGACCGGTCTGCTCGTCGTCGACGAGGCCCACTGCATCTCGGACTGGGGCCACGACTTCCGCCCCGACTACCGGCGGCTGCGGACCATGCTGGCCGATCTCCCGCCGGGCGTCCCGGTCCTGGCCACGACGGCTACGGCAAACGCGCGCGTGACAGCCGATGTGGCCGAGCAGCTGGGCACCGGGGTGGGGACGGACGCCCTCGTCCTGCGGGGTGCTCTGGACCGCGAAAGCCTCAGCCTGGCCGTGCTGACGCTGCCCGACGCCGCCCACCGGCTGGCCTGGCTCGCCGACCACCTCGGCGCCCTCCCCGGTTCCGGCATCATCTACACCCTGACCGTGGCCGCGGCCGAGGAGGTCACCGCGTACCTCCGTCACCGCGGGCACACGGTCTCCTCGTACACCGGCAAGACGGAGAACGCAGACCGGGAGCAGGCCGAGAACGACCTCCAGGCCAACCGGGTCAAGGCCCTGGTGGCCACATCGGCCCTGGGCATGGGCTTCGACAAGCCCGACCTCGGTTTCGTGGTGCACCTCGGATCCCCCTCCTCCCCCATCGCCTACTACCAGCAGGTCGGCCGTGCCGGCCGTGGTGTGGAGCACGCGGAGGTCCTGCTCCTGCCGGGCAAGGAGGACGAGGCGATCTGGCAGTACTTCGCCTCCGTCGCGTTCCCGCCGGAACAGCAGGTCCGCCGGACCCTGGAGGTACTGGCCGCGGCCGGCCGGCCGCTGTCCCTGCCGGCCCTGGAACCGCTGGTCGATCTGCGCCGCACCAGGCTGGAGACCATGCTCAAGGTCCTCGATGTGGACGGCGCGGTCCACCGGGTCAAGGGCGGCTGGACCTCGACGGGCGAGCCCTGGGCGTACGACGCCGAGCGCTACGCCTGGGTCGCCCGGCAGCGGGCCGCCGAACAGCAGGCCATGCGGGACTACGCGTCGGCCACCGGCTGCCGCATGGAGTTCCTGCGCCGCCAGCTCGACGACGAGGAGGCAGCTCCCTGCGGCCGCTGCGACAACTGCGCCGGGGCCCGGTTCACGGCGGAGGTCTCCTCGACGGCGCTGGACACCGCCCGCGGCGAGCTGGGCCGGCCCGGCGTCGAGCTGGAGCCGCGCAAGATGTGGCCGACGGGGCTCGCCGCGGTCGGTGTGGACCTCAAGGGCCGTATCCCGGCGGGCGAACAGGCTTCCACGGGCCGTGCGCTGGGCCGGCTGTCCGACATCGGCTGGGGCAACCGGCTGCGCCCGATGCTCGCTTCCCAGACACCGGACCAGCCGGTCCCGGCCGATGTCGCACAGGCCGTGGTGGCGGTTCTGGCCGACTGGGCGCGCGGCCCCGGCGGTTGGGCCTCCGGGGCGCCGGACGCTCCCGCCCGGCCCGTGGGCGTGGTCGCCCTGCCCTCGCGCAGCCGGCCCCAGCTGGTCGGCTCGCTGGCCGCGCGGATCGCGGAGATCGGGCGGATGCCCCTGCTCGGGACGCTCGCGTACACGGACCAGGCCCCGGAGTTCGGCCTGCCCTCGTCGAACAGCGCCCAGCGGGTGCGCGCCCTCCACCAAGCGCTGACCGTTCCTCCGGAGCTGGCCGCGACCCTGGGGGAGACAGCCGGCCCGGTCCTCCTCGTCGACGATCGGGCGGAGAGCGGATGGACCCTCGCGGTCGCCGCCCGGCTGCTGCGGCGGGCGGGTGCCAAGGAGGTGTTTCCGCTGGTGCTGGCGCTCCAGCCGTAGCGCGATGAGTCGTCTTCGGTGCGGCGGGGCAAGGATATGAACGGCATACCGGCGAATTCCGGTCTGCGGCGCCAATTGCTCGTTGCCGCATGCTCACGGGCCACGCGAGAATTGCAGTGCTCCCGCTCGGCTCGACGGCATGCTTCTGGGCCGCGCCGCGGCGCGCCCGAACCCCAGCCGTGCCCGCGTTCGCGGGCGTGTACCCGAAGGGAGGACTGTGACCTTCGGATTCGCCCCGCCCTCGACCACGTCCCTGTCGCCGGTCACCGGCGGCGCCAGCCGGCACGGCAGACAGCTGGAGCCCTCGGAGTGGACCTCGTCGGGCGTTCCCCTGCTGCGCAGTCCGCGCGAGGTCGTCAGCGGCCTGCACGCGCGGCACAGCCCGGTGGCGTCCACGGCGGTGATCGCCGTGCTCGGCCCCGAGGAGGAACTCGTCGCGAGTGCCTCCTTCGTGCAGCGTTCCGCCTCCGCCGACGGCTGGGAGTACCGCAACGCCCTGCTCTCGCGGCTGCGCCGCGTCCTCCCGCACGACCTGCGGCGGCGGACGCCGATCCGGACGGCGGTGCTGCTCTACTGCCGCGACGGTGACGAGCGGTGGACCGAGGAGGACGGCGCCTGGATGTGGGGGCTGCGCGACGCCTGCACCCTGCACGGGCTGCGCTGCGGCGCGTACATCACGTTGACCCGGGGCGGATGGCAGGTCCTGGGTGACGGCCGCGGCGGCCGCCGGCCCAGTTCGGAGTCACGGCCCGAGCGCCTCGGCGAGACGGCGGCGGAGTTCGCCCCGCTCGCCGTGCACACCGGGGGCGGGGCCGCGGACGCCCTGCGCCGCACCGCCGCCCGCTGACCGGCACGCTTCCCATCCCCGACCCGCCCGCCCGCCGACTCGCCCGCGGAGAATGCCGCGCGCACGGATGTCCGTCGGTCTCAGCGCGGACCGCCGCGTCGGGCCGGCCGCGGGCACGCCCAACGGCCGTACACCCTGGAGCGGGCGTACGGCTGGTCAGGCCACGGACGTCGGCAAGGCCGGCTGTTCGCCCGCCCCGCCCTTCGGCCGCGCCGGGATGCGAAGCGTCAGACGCCCGCGCCCAGCGCGGAGTTGATCGCCTGCGGCTCACCGCACACGATCAGCAGCGCACCGGCTCGCGCGAGCGCGACCGGCAGGGCAGCGGCGGCGGTCCCGACCGGTCCGCCGTTGGCCGCGACGACCACGACGGGACGGCCGGCGGCGCGCTGGACCTGCGCCGCGTCCGCGTAGAAGACGTCGTCCCCGGCATCGTGCAGGGCCCAGTACGCGGCCTCGCCGAAGGACAGTTCGTGCGCGGCCCACGGGTGGGGGTCGCCGGTGGTGAGCACCAGGATGTCGCCGGGCGCGCGCCCGGTGTCGAGCAGCAGGTCCACGGCCTCCTCGGCCGCGTCCAGCGCGCCCTCGGCGGAGGCCGGGATCAGCTGGACCTGCGGAACCGCCGCGGAGACCGACGGTGCGGGGGAGGCTGCGGGAACGGGACCGGGGGTGGCCTGCGACACCCGTTGCGCGGGCGGTGCGGGGCGGGCGGCGTCTCCCGCGCGGCTTGCCGCCGCGGGGGAGGGACCGGGGCGTCCGGGCCTGGGAACGGGGGCGGGACGCGGACCAGGTACGGGGCGGGGGGTCTGCGCGGTGCGGCTCGCGGCCGGCGTGACGCGGGGACCCTGGGCACTCTCGTGAATCTGAGGCTCCTCGGGGCGGGGGTGAGAGGCGTGAGTTGAGTTGACATCTGTCGGACAGCGGACAGCGGTACGAACGTACCGGGGAATGGCACGTACGTGCGATCAGAAATCGAAGCCGAGTTGGCCTCCGATTTCCAGCTCCAGCGATTCCTCGCTGCGGCGCACCTTCTTGAGGTGACGCCAGCGGGGCAGTGCGTCGAGGTAGGACCACGAGAGCCGGTGGTAAGCGGTCGGCCCCTGTTCCTCCAGCGCCGCCCGGTGCACGGGCGAGGGGTATCCGGCGTTCGCGGCGAAAGCGAAGTCCGAGATTCCACCGCCCTGTTCACCGATTTCGGCCATCATCCGGTCGCGCCGGACCTTGGCGATCACCGAGGCCGCGGCGACGGCGACACAGGACTGGTCGCCCTTGATCACCGTCCGGACCTGCCAGGGACCACCGAGATAGTCGTGCTTGCCGTCGAGTATCACCGCGTCGGGACGCACCGGCAGCGCGTCCAGGGCGCGCACCGCGGCGAGGCGCAGCGCGGCGGTCATCCCGAGCTGGTCGATCTCCTCCGGGGAGGAGTGGCCCAGAGCGTAGGCGGTGACCCAGCCCTCCAGGACGCCGACGAGCGCATCGCGTCGCTTGGGGGTGAGCAACTTGGAGTCGGTGAGTCCCTCGGGCGGCCGGCGCAGACCGGTGATCGCCGCGCACACGGTGACCGGACCGGCCCAGGCCCCTCGTCCGACTTCGTCGACCCCGGCGATGACCTTGGCGCCGGTGGTTGCACGGAGGGAGCGTTCGACGGTGTGAGTGGGTGCTTCGTACGGCATGGCGCCAGCAAGGTTACGCCGACCCGCGCCGCCTGCACACCCCGGCCCCCGTCACACCGCGGACGGGGCCCCCGCTCACGCCCTGAGCAGCGGAACCATCACCCCGTCGATCATCTCGGCGATCTCCGCCTCTTCCCATTCGCTCCCGCACACCTTCGTGCGGTACATCATCAGCGCCGGAATGACGTCGACGAGAAGCGGATCAGTGGCATCCGCCCGCACGTCCCCCCGACCGATCCCCCGCCGCAGCAGTTCGCCGATCAGCCGGTGCGCCGGTTCGTGCAGCCCGGACCAGATCAGGCCGCGGAACCGGTCGGCGTTGACGTGGTCGCACTCGTGAAGCACCGCCCGCAGCGCCTGTCCCGCCCGCGAGTACATGACCTCCCGCATCCGCACGCACAACGCGTACAGGTCCTCGCGGATCGATCCCGAGTCCTCGATCTGGCCGAGCGGCGGCAGCCGCGTCCGCAGGGCCTCGGCCACCAGGTCCGCCTTCGAGGGCCAGCGCCGGTACAGCGCCGCCTTGCCGGTGTGCGCACCGGCGGCGACACCTTCCATCGTGAGGGAATTCCAGCCAACGGTGCCCAGCTGTTCCAACGCGGCGTCCAGGATCGCCCGTTCGAGCTCGGGCCCACGCCTGCGCCCCGGAGACGCCGCCGACCAGCGTGAAACCGTCACGTCCGCTCCTCCGTCCGACGCGCGCGTCCCTCGCACGTATTTTCAGCCTTAGTGAACGCTTGCGTTCACTAAGGCTGACTCCTACGGTGGACTCGCTGTGAACGCGTACGTTCACTATTTCACTTTGGGGGGATCCACAGTGACGACTCCTCAGCTCTCCAAGTCCCGAATACCGGGCGCGGCCCGCCGCGAGGGGCGCACGGGAGTGGCGCTCGCCGTCATCGCCGCCTGCCAGCTCATGGTCGTCCTCGACGCGACGATCGTGAACATCGCGCTCCCGCACATCCAGACCGATCTCGCGATCTCCACCACCGATCTGTCGTGGGTGATCAGCGCCTACACGCTCGCCTTCGGCGGCCTGCTGCTGCTCGGCGGCCGAGCCGGCGACATCCTGGGCCGGCGCCGCGTCTTCATGACCGGCATCCTGCTCTTCACCGTGGCGTCCCTGCTCGGCGGATTCGCCGAGCAGTCCTGGCAGTTGCTCGCGGCCCGCGCCCTCCAGGGCATCGGCGGCGCCATCGCCTCCCCGACCTCGCTCGCCCTGATCACCACGACCTTCCCCGAGGGGCCCGAGCGCAACCGCGCCTTCGGGGTGTTCGCCGCCGTCTCCGCGGGCGGCGGCGCCATCGGGCTGCTGACCGGCGGCATGCTCACCGAGTGGCTCGACTGGCGCTGGGTCTTCTTCGTCAACGTGCCGATCGGCATGCTGATCGCGGTCCTGGCACCCCTCTACATCAGCGAGTCCGAACGCCACCCCGGCCGCTTCGACATCGCCGGAGCGCTCACGTCCACCGGCGGCATGGCCTCGCTCGTCTACGGATTCATCCGCGCCTCCCAGGACGGCTGGCGCGACGCCGTGACCATCGGCTCGTTCGCCCTGGCCGTCGTCCTGCTCGCGGCCTTCGTGCTGATCGAGTCCCGGGCCGCCGATCCGATCATCCCGCTGCGCATGTTCTCCCAGCGCAACCGCGCCGGCACTTACGTGATCATGCTCAGTCTTGCCGCCGCGATGTTCGGAATGTTCTTCTTCATCGTCCAGTTCGTGCAGAACGTACTGGGCTTCTCACCGATCCAGTCGGGCATAGGCTTCCTGCCCGTCACGGTCGCCATCGTCACGGCAGCCGGTATCTCGCAGCGTCTCCTGCCCCGCTTCGGCCCCAAGCCGTTCATGGTGGCCGGCTCCGCGCTCACCGGTACCGGCCTGGCGTGGCTGACCTTCATCGGAACCGACAGCTCGTACCTCTCCGGAGTACTGGGCCCGATGCTGCTGTTCGGCTTCGGCATGGGCCTCAACTTCGTCACCCTGACCCTCACCGCCGTCTCCGGCGTGGCCCAGCAGGAGGCCGGCGCCGCATCCGGGCTGCTCAACGCCAGCCAGCAGGTCGGCGGGTCGCTGGGGCTGTCCATCCTGGTCACCGTCTTCGGGACGGCCGGCCGCACCGAAGCCGAGCAGCAGGTTCCGGCCTTCATGGCTCAGGCGGACCAGGGGCAGCTGGCGGCCTTCAAGAAGAGCGGCCTGCTGCCCGACCCCTGGGGGGACCTGGTCCTCACCCACGGGATCGCCACCGCCTTCATCGCGGCCGTGGCCATGGCGGGCGTGGCACTCGCCACCGCGCTCGTGGTGATCCAGGTGCGCAAGAGCGACCTGGACGCCCTCAACGGAGCCGCCGCCGAAGCCGGTCCGGCCGCCTGAGCGGCACGGTCGCATCATGGACTGCCCCGAACAGGGCAGTCCCGGTCAGGGCAGTCCCGTACAGGGCAGTCCCGGCCAGCCGGTCCCGCGAGGAGCGCCCGGCGCGGAAAGCACCGCGCCGGCCCCTCGCGCACACACCTCTCGCGCGTCCTAGTACTCGGACCGGCTGCCGAAGGTGCCGAGGCGAGAGCACTCCTGGTACGAGGCCTTCACCGGGCGATCGCGCAGGATCTCGCGGGCCCTGCGCTCCCCCAGGCTCATCGCGTACCAGGGCACGTCGTCGCCCTCCCTCGCCAGTTCGTTGTTGATCCCGCGCAGGGCGCAGGAACGCTGGGGCTCGGGCAGCCGGTCCAACCCAGGCACCGCGTCCGCCGACAGGGACTGGAAGTACGCCAGGTCGATCTTGCCGTCCTGTACGTACCGCGTGACGTTGCCCTCGGCGATGATCCCGTCCGGGGACAGCAGCCCGAAGGCCAGTACGGCCGCTACGGCGCTCCCCGCGACCGCTCGCGGCAGCCAACGGGCGCCGGCCACCCCGGCGGCCATGATCAGGACGATGACCAGCCCGAGCCACAGCTCCATGCCCGCGACCGAGACGCGCAGCCGGGTCAGCCCGTACGCGTCCACGTAGAGCTCCATGCGGTGGAGCGCGGAAGCGACCACGACCAGGGTCAGCGCGCACAGCGTGCCGAGCACCACCCGCACCAGCCGCCGGTCGCCGGCGCCGCCGCGCGGAGCCCAGCGCAGGGCGAGCGCGATGACGAGCAGGGTGAGCAACGTGGCCCAGAGCAGCTGCCAGAAGCCCTGGCGCGCGTACTCGGCGTAGGTGAGGCCGGTGGCCTCCAGGACCTTGCGGTAGCCCCCGAACAGGACGGCGAGCTGGACGGCGTTGAACCCGGCGAAGAGCAGATTCAGCAGGACGAGCGGAAGGGCCCACTCGACTCGGGAGCGCGCCTTGCCGGGGGCCATGTCGATCCGGTCCCAGCGGGAGGGTGCCACGGCGGTCCGGGCGACGGCGATCGCGACGAGGGCACCGAACAGGAAGAGGAGGAAACGGAACGGCCCCTCCGCGCCGCCGACATCGGGGGTCAGACCGTTCAGCAGATCCGCGAAGGCGGCGTCGGCGGAGGCGAACAACGTGCCGAAGAGCACCAGCAGGACGACCGCCACCAACGAGGCCTTCGCCACCGGCAGCCAGCGGTCCCGGTTCCCCGCACTGCGCGCGCGCACGCCCTTCCAGACCCAGCGCACCCCGAGCACCGTGGAGTCGACGAGACCGACCGGGCTGAGCAGGATGCCGGGCCAGGTGCGGCTGCCCTGCAGGGCCAGCGCACCCGTGAGGACGGCGGCCAGGAGCGCCAGGGTGGACGGCCAGCCGGAATCGCGCAGCGCCGGCACGGCGAGCAGCGCCAGGCAGCCGATGGCCCACAGCGCGGTCCACGGGCGGAACCCGCGGCCGGCCGCTCGGGCGGACAGGTACGCGGCGACGAGGGCCGGCGCCACCGCGATCAGCAGGCCGGGACCCAGTCCGTCGCCGAGCAGCAGGGCCGCGGCGACGCCGGAGGCGAGGACCGCGGCCAGCACGGCGGCCGGGACAGCGACCGCGTCGACGGGCCGGACCTTCTCGGCCCAGCCGAGCGGGGCGAGCGACCATGCGCCGGAGGCGGATCGTTGCTTGCGCAGCTGGTAGACCTGCCAGGCCTTGGGATCCCACCCGGGCGGCGCGGGCGGCATCGGCGCGGGCTTCTCCGTCGCCTCCTGCGGTGAAGTCGGGCCCGCCCCTGGTGGAGCGGGCATGGGCGGCCCGGATCTTGCGTCGGCCCGCGGGGCCGGCCCGGTCGGCGGAGCGACGGCCGCGCCCTTGGCCGCGTGCACGGCCTGAGCTTGCTCCGCCGCGCCCTCGGCCGTGTTCCCGGCCGTGTTCCCGGACGAGGCGTGCGCGCCCTTCGCCGCGACGCCGTCCACCGCATCGGTGTTCTCTGTCATCGGGTTCCCCTCCCCTGTCGGCCACCCCACGTGGTCCGGTGGGGGTGGCGAGGCCGACAGAGTAGGCCGAGGACATGCAGTTTTGAACAGGATCAAAAGATCTCTGTGGCAGGACCGTGACAATCGGACCGACGCGTACCGCCCCCGGGCCCCCAAGGCCGGCACGTGCTGGTGCGGGCGGCACGGGCCGCCCCGGACCGGCTCGGGACCGTTCCGGACCTCCGTTACCGCGCCGTCTCCGGCAGCCAGGCCGGGATGGCCTCGGTGCGCGCCAGCCAGGCGGAGGGGAGCACGGCGTCACCTCGCGCGCCCAGTACCCCGCCGACGATCGCGCAGGTCGTGTCGACGTCTCCGCCCACCTGCGCCGTGGTCCAGAACGCCCGCTCGTAGTCGTCCAGGCTCCGCGCCGCGGACCAGAGGGCGAAGGGCACGGTGTCGTGTGCGCTGGTGCGGCGCCCGCAGCCCAGTACCGCCGCGACGGTGGTCGCGTCGCTGTAGTCGAGCATGTCCCGGGCCCGGCGCAGCCCCGCGCCCACCGCACTGCGCGGTACCAGCGCGATCACCCCGTCCAGCAGGTCGGCGGCCTTCGGCGGTCCGGCCGGACCGGCCGCGAGGGCGGCCGCGGCGGCGACGGCCATCGCGCCGCACACCGCCTCGCGGTGCTGGTGGGTGGTGTAGGCGGAGATCTCGGCCTGGTGCGTGGCCTGCTCGGGGTCGTCGGCGTACCAGGCGCCCAGCGGGGCGACCCGCATGGCCGCGCCGTTGCCCCACGAGCCCTGCCCGTTGAACAGTTCGGCGGCGAGCGTGCGCCAGTCCGCGCCCTCCCGGACCAGGCGCAGCATCCGGTTCACGGCGGGCCCGTAGCCGCGGTCGAAGTCGTGGTGGTGTGCGAACGAGGCGGCCAGGGCGTCCTGGTCCACCCGCCCGTGCGAGGCGAGCACGGCCACCACCGAGCAGGCCATCTCGGTGTCGTCGGTCCACTGCCACGGATCGCTGCCGGCCGGCAGCTCGCGCCGTTTGAGCAGCGGGTAGTTCACGGGGACGAAGTACTGGGAGCCCAGGGCATCACCCAGGGCCAGCCCGCGGAGGCTGGCCATGGCGCGCGCGTAGCGCCTTTCGGAAGAGGAGTCAGAGGTCATCGCGCGTCACTTTAGCCGTCCAGGTCATAAGGCTCGGGTGTGGTCCACCGCTCAAACGGGCGGTCCATCCGGTACCGGCCGTCCCGGCCGAGCAGGAGGACCCGGTATTCGCCGTTCCCGGGATTGGAGAGGGCCTCGAACTCGGCCACGGACCAGTGGAACCAGCGCATGCAGAACAGCCTCATGGTCAGCCCGTGGGTCACGAGCAACACGTTTTCCGGATGGTCCGGCGCCTCGAAGCTGCGGTAGAGGCTCTCCAGGAAGGATCCGACCCGGTCGTAGACGTCGGCCCCCGACTCCCCCTGAGCGAACCGGTAGAAGAAGTGCCCGTAGGCGTCCCGGTACGCCTTCTGCAGCCGTACGTCGTCCCGGTCCTGCCAGTTGCCCCAGTCCTGCTCCCGCAGCCTCGGCTCCTCGCGCATCCGCACGCGCGTCGGGTCCAGGCGCAGGTCCCGGAAGGTCTGCAGGGTGCGGCGGTACGGGGAGACGTACGCGCTGATGTGTTCGTCGCCGAAGAGTTCCCGCAGCCGGACGCCGACGTCCGCCGCCTGTTCGTGCCCGTTGCGGGTCAGCCGCAGGGCGTGGTCGGGCTCCCGCTCGTACACCGTGTCGTCGGCATTGCCTTCCGATTCCCCGTGGCGGACAAGGACGATGCGCCGTGGTCGTACCATCCCATGACCCTATTCGGCCACTCGCGGGCATGCCGAACGGGCACGCCGGTCACACCGTCCAGGCGGAGTCGAGGTCGACCACGTCCCCGGTGAGCGCCTCCACGTCGGCCTGGATCTGGGCGCGCAGCGAGAGCCGCTCGACCCGCTCCTGGCGGTACTTGCCGTGTTCGGCGGCCTTCCGCCACATCGACAGCACCAGGAACTCGCGGCCGGGCGCCTCGCCGAAGAGGCCGCGGACCATGCCGGGCGAACCCGCCATGGCCGGGTTCCACACCTTCTCCTGCATGAGGGCGAAGTGGTCCACCCGGCCCTCGCGCACCCGGGTGTGGGCGACCCGGACCACGTCGGCGTCGGTGAAGCGGGGCTCGAAGCCGGTCTTCACATCGAAGCGGTGGTCGAAGAGCGTGACGCGCGCGTCGGTGTAGGTACCGTTCTGGGAAGCGGCCAGCCGGTCGTGCGAGCGGGCCATGAAGGAGTCGTAGAAGGAGCGGCTCTCCCAGAACGCGAAGACGTGCGCCACCCCCTGCCGGCCTCGGCTCCAGCCACCGCCCTGCCCCCGGAATCCGGGTTCGCCGGGCAGCCCCGCCCATTTGCGCTGCCCGCGCTCGAACCCGCGTCGGTCCGTCACCGTGCAGCGAATCCACTTGACCAGCACGGCGCCATCGTACGGGCCCGGCAGGGCCTGGGTCAGTCCCCGGCGCGGTACATCCGCAGGAGTTCGGCCGCGTCCCGCTCGGGCAGTCGAAGACCGAACTCCCGCTCGAGCAGGGCGAGCAGTTCCCCGGCCGCCACGGCCCGCCGCTCCACCCGCCCGTCGGGCAGCAGCCGGGACAGCTCCCGCCCCACGAGCGCCGACCGGACCCGCTCACCGGGGTACTGGACGATGACCTGGCCCACGAAGGCGGAGCGGGGGTGCGAGGAGCTGTAGTGGTTGAGCACGACGTAGTCGACGGGGTGGTAGGGCTGCGGGGAGAAGGCGTACAGGTCCCGCCAACTCCCGTCGCGGGACACGCAGAGCACGAGCACCCCGTCCGCTTCCTCCCGGACGCGGAACACCCACTCCCCCTGCCGTACGTCGGCGCCGGGGCGCGCCAGCGGCACGGGTTCGCACGGGCCCTGCCAGCCGAACCCGGCGTCGCAGAGCCACGGCTCCCCTTCGACGGTGACGACGAGGACCGCGTGCGTCACCGCGAGGAGGGTGTCCCCCCGGGTCCGGTTGCGGGCACCGCGTCCGGAGACCTCGAAGCCGATCCGCTCCAGGGCAGCGGCCAGCAGCGTGTTCTGCTCGTAGCAGTAGCCGCCGCGGCGGTCGTGCACGAGCTTGGCTTCGACCGTCCTGACGTCCAGCGCGACATCGCGGCCGAACAGCACGTCCAGACTCTCGAAGGTGATCGCACCGGTGTGGGCCCGGTGCACTTCCTTCAACGTCCGCAGGTCCGCCAGGGGTTCCCCGCCCCGCCACCCGATCCTCGCCAGATAGGCGTCCAGATCCAGTTCGTCACCGCTCCACATGGTTCCCCCGCTCGGCGCACCGTGAAAATTCGGGGCCCCCTGCCGTGCCGGCCCCACCACAATGATCACCTCGACCTGGCTGCGCACCAGCCCCTCTCCACCCCCTGGTGTCCCCCGGTCAATCCCCCTGGCCTCGGCCCCGCGGATCCTCTACGGGCGGAGGGCGGGTACTCCCGGCGTACGCACCTCCCCGCCGGCTGGCGGGGAGCCGGCGAACGCCGGCAGCCGGCGGCCTGACGCCGTCCCCGCGAGCCGGACGATTTCGGCGTCTTCGGCCGCTAGGGCGTCCCGTGCCACCTCGCACCAGTCAGGACGCTCGAGAAGAGCCAGGTAGTCGTCCCGGTACGGCTGCCATCGCCGGACAGGCCCGATCGAACCTGCGTCACCGTCTTCCCCCAGGCCGCCCGCCAGACACGCAGCGGCGCAGTAGCGGCCGGCGGAAGGCCCGGCACGCTCGAGCAGCCGCAGATGCGCGGCCAGCACCGCTTCGGCATGGGGATAGCGTGACAGGGTCATTCCCATGCCCTGGCTGTAGGTCATCACCAGGAGGAGCCTGCTGGTGTGGTCGGTGACCTCGTCGTCCACGAAGGGCCCGGCGACGGCTTTGTGCAGGCCGGCAGCCCGGGCCACGGCGCCGACGAAGTACGCGTTGAGGAAATCGCCGTCGCACGCCTTGCGCAGGAGCCACGGCTCGGCGGCGGGATCGTCGAGTCGGCAGAGGGCTTCCACGACGTAGACCCGTCCCCAGCCGGTGACCCGGTCAGCGAGCCAGAGGAGGGCCTCGGTGCCTCCGGGCAGTCTTTCCAAGGCGTGTGCCGCAAGGGGGCCGAAATGGTTGGACAGCAGCCCGATCGTCTGGATCAGCGGGATGTCGTCGGCCGTTCCCACCGCGGCGACCAGGGCGAGCCCCACGGTGACCGAGCAGCGATCGGTTCCGTGCCGGACCAGCCACCGGCCCGTCTCGCGAACGCGGCGCCCGTCCGCCCGCCCGGCCGCGGAAGCGATGTGTTCGTTGGGGTGAATCGGCACGTGGACGCCCTCGAAGGCGCCGGCCAGTTCGCTCGGAAGCGCGCGGGCGCGGGCGAAATGCGCGTCCAGGACGAGCGCGGGGTCCCTGCCCGCCGAGCGCCGGTCCCTCGGCGCCTTCGGCTGAGGCCGGCCGCGGTGCGAGGCATCGTCGGGGTACGGTTCCCCGTCCCGCGGTAGCGGCTCACCCGGGGTCGGTCGGTGCAGTCGCAGCGCGTGCTCGAACAGCGGTGTCCTTGATCCGGGCAGTCCCTTCCCGGTCGTCTCGCTCATCGGCGGACGGTGGACTCGATTCTCTTGATCATGCCTGGAAGCCTGCCACCCCCGCACCCTCCGCGACAACCCCGAAAGAGAGGGAGCCGCCCCGGGGGGCGACTCCCTCTCTCACCTGCAGGTCAGCGCTCTGAGCACGGGCTGCTCAGTGGTGCATCGCGTGCAGTTCCGCTCGTTGTCAGCTGCAGCCGCTGGTGGAGCCGCAGCCCTCGCAGATGTAGCAGGAGCCGGCACGCTGCATCTTCGTACCGCAGGAGAAGCAGAGCGGGGCGTCGGCGGAGACGCCGAGCTGCATCTCGACCAGTTCGGCGTTGGAGTGCGCCGTCTTGGGGGCCGGGAGCGGGGCGACCGCGACCGGCTTCGGGGCCGGGGCCGGCACCGCCGCGAGCGGGGCCGACGGGGTCAGGGACTCCGTGTCGAGCTCGTTCTCGAGCGCCTCGTAGGAGCCGGTGTCCAGGTGGCGCTGACGCTCCTCGGCGGAGTGGATGCCGAGGGCCGAGCGGGTCTCGAAGGGCAGGAAGTCGAGCGCCACGCGGCGGAAGATGTAGTCGACGATCGACTGCGCCATCCGGACGTCCGGGTCGTCCGTCATGCCGGCCGGCTCGAAGCGCATGTTCGTGAACTTCGCGACGTACGTCTCCAGGGGGACGCCGTACTGCAGACCGACCGAGACGGCGATGGAGAAGGCGTCCATCATGCCCGCGAGGGTCGAACCCTGCTTGGACATCTTCAGGAAGACCTCGCCGAGACCGTCGTCCGGGTAGGAGTTGGCGGTCATGTAGCCCTCGGCGCCACCGACCGTGAAGGAGGTCGTGATGCCCGGACGGCCCTTGGGGAGGCGCTTGCGGACCGGCCGGTACTCGATGATCTTCTCGACCGCCGTGCGGATGGTCTCCTCGGCCTTCTCGGTGACCTCGGCCTTCTCCTCCTCCTTCTTCTTGGCGGAGAGGGGCTGGCCGACCTTGCAGTTGTCGCGGTAGATCGCCAGCGCCTTGACGCCCAGCTTCCACGCCTCGAAGTAGATCTCCTCGATCTCCTCGACGGTCGCCGTCTCCGGCATGTTGACCGTCTTCGAGATCGCACCGGAGATCCAGGGCTGGATCGCGGCCATCATGCGGACGTGGCCCATCGCGGAGATGGAACGCTCGCCCATGGCGCAGTCGAACACCGAGTAGTGCTCGGTCTTCAGGCCCGGGGCCCCGACGACGACGCCGTGCTCGGCGATGTGCTCGACGATCGCCTCGATCTGCTCTTCCGGGTAGCCCATGCGGCGCAGGGCCTGCGGGACGGTGCCGTTGACGATCTGCATCGAGCCGCCGCCGACGAGCTTCTTGAACTTGACCAGGGCCAGGTCCGGCTCGACACCCGTGGTGTCGCAGGACATCGCGAGACCGATGGTGCCGGTCGGCGCGAGGACGGAGGCCTGGGAGTTGCGGAAGCCGTTCTTCTCGCCGAGACGCAAGACGTCCTGCCAGGCCTCGGTGGCCGCGGCCCAGATGACGTTGTCCAGGTCCTCGGTGCGCGGCGCCACGGCGTTCGCGTCGGCGTGCTGCTTCATGACGCGCTTGTGCGACTCGGCGTTGCGGGCGTAGCCGTCGTACGGGCCGACGATCGCGGCCAGCTCGGCGGAGCGCTTGTACGCGGTGCCGGTCATCAGCGAGGTGATCGAGGCGGCGAGGGTGCGGCCGCCGTCCGAGTCGTACGCGTGGCCCGTGGCCATCAGCAGGGCGCCGAGGTTGGCGTAGCCGATGCCCAGCTGGCGGAAGGCGCGGGTGTTCTCGCCGATCTTCTGCGTCGGGAAGTCCGCGAAGCAGATGGAGATGTCCATCGCGGTGATGACGAGCTCGACGACCTTGGCGAAGCGCTCGGCGTCGAAGGACTGGTTGCCCTTGCCGTCGTCGTCGAGGAACTTCATCAGGTTCAGCGAGGCGAGGTTGCAGGACGTGTTGTCCAGGTGCATGTACTCGCTGCAGGGGTTGGACGCGGTGATGCGGCCGGACTCGGGGCAGGTGTGCCAGTTGTTGATCACACCGTCGTACTGGATGCCCGGGTCGGCGCAGGCCCACGCGGCCTCGGCGAGCTTGCGGAAGAGCGCCTTGGCGTCGACCTTCTCGATGACCTCGCCGGTCATGCGGGCCCGCAGGCCGAACTCGGTGCCGTTCTCGACGGCCGTCATGAACTCGTCGTTCACGCGGACGGAGTTGTTGGCGTTCTGGTACTGGACGGACGTGATGTCGTCGCCGCCCAGGTCCATGTCGAAGCCCGCGTCGCGCAGGGCGCGGATCTTCTCCTCTTCCTTCACCTTGGTCGCGATGAAGTCCTCGACGTCCGGGTGGTCCACGTCCAGGACGACCATCTTGGCCGCGCGGCGGGTGGCGCCGCCCGACTTGATCGTTCCGGCGGACGCGTCGGCGCCGCGCATGAAGGAGACCGGGCCGGAGGCGTTGCCGCCGGAGGAGAGGAGCTCCTTGGAGGAGCGGATGCGGGAGAGGTTCAGGCCGGCGCCGGAGCCGCCCTTGAAGATCATGCCCTCTTCCTTGTACCAGTCGAGGATGGACTCCATGGAGTCGTCGACGGCCAGGATGAAGCAGGCGGAGACCTGCTGCGGCTGGGGGGTGCCGACGTTGAACCACACCGGCGAGTTGAAGCTGAAGATCTGGTGCAGGAGGGCGTACGTCAGCTCGTGCTCGAAGATCTCCGCGTCGGCGGGCGACGTGAAGTAGTCGAAGTCCTCGCCGGCCTTCGTGTACGTCTTCACGATCCGGTCGATGAGCTGCTTCAGACCGGTCTCGCGCTGCGGGGTGCCGACCGCGCCGCGGAAGTACTTGCTGGTGACGATGTTGACCGCGTTCACCGACCAGAAGTCGGGGAACTCGACGCCACGCTGCTCGAAGTTCACCGAGCCGTCACGCCAGTTGGTCATGACGACGTCACGGCGTTCCCAGCTCACCTCGTCGTACGGGTGCACGCCCGGGGTGGTGTGGATGCGCTCGATCCGCAGGCCGCTCTTGGCAGTCTTGGTCCCCTTGGCGCGGGAACCTCGCGCCGAGCTGCTCGCCGTCTCTGTCATGCCGTTCCTCCCAATGCGGGCAAAACGCCCTAAAGTGCCAGCGTTATTCCGCGGCACGGTGCTGTGTCGTGTATCTACGTCTCTTCTCCCCCAGCTGTCGCTGGAGGGGCCCCCGGGCCGGCCGGCCGCTCCGCGGTGCGAGTGCAGCGCGGTGCGGGCCTGCCGGTCAGTCGGCGGCGGAGGCGGGCACGGGGACCGGAGCGGTCCCACCGTTCCCGCACTCTTCTGGGTGAGGCCGCGGCACGCGGAGTTCCGCGATGGCGGTCTCGAAGTCTTCGAGTGTGTCGAACGCCTTGTAAACGGACGCGAACCGGAGGTACGCGACCAGGTCGAGCTCCTGCAAGGGGCCGAGTATGGCCAGACCCACGTCGTGGGTGGTCAGCTCGGCGCTCCCGGTGGCACGCAGCGCCTCTTCGACCCGCTGGCCGAGTTTGGCGAGGGCGTCCTCGGTGACCGGCCGCCCCTGACACGCCTTGCGCACGCCGGAGATGACCTTGGTACGACTGAAGGGTTCGGTCACCCCGCTGCGCTTGATCACCATCAGCGAGGCCGTCTCCACCGTCGTGAAGCGACGAGAGCAGTCGGGGCACTGGCGGCGGCGGCGGATCGACGTGCCGTCGTCGGTGGTCCGACTGTCGACGACACGGCTGTCGGGGTGCCTGCAGAAGGGGCAGTGCATGGTTCCCTCACCCTCCTCTTGGCACGGCTGAATCACCTCACGAGGTCCCTGACCGGCAGAGTCGAGGCTCTGTCGGGGGCTCGTGAAGCAGCCACAAGCATATGCGATGTCGGGGCCCCCGGCAGACCGCGGACCACAACTCCTGGGTGGCAGCGCTCATCCAACCACTAGATCTGGGGTTGTGGTCGATTTTCGTCGCTCCGCGTGTCGCAACGTCCGATGGCCGGATACGGATCGTCGCGGTGCCACACTGGGCGCAGGCCCGGACGGTGGCGACCCGACCCGGAAGGGTACCGTAATGAGCGACTCCGGAGCCGAACCCGCGTTCGGCCCGAGCAGCCCCGCAGGCCGTCTATACACCCCACGAAGTAACCACGGCGAGCGATCTCTGATTTTTCACTCGAACGTGTGTTTGGCGCAACCTTTCGAAAGCAACTACCGTTGTCCAGCTAGGGAGAACATTTCGAGAGGGGCCGCCGACGTGACCACCACCGCAGACAGTGCCACCATCACTGCCCAGAACCGCTCCCAGAGCCGACTCGAGCCGGTGCATGCCATGAACGACGCAAGCCTTAACCCGGAGGCGGAGGCCGTGCGCCCCGCACGCTCACTGCCGGGGCGACCTCCAGGCATCCGCGCCGACAGCTCCGGCCTCACGGACCGGCAGCGGAGGGTCATCGAGGTCATTCGCGACTCGGTGCAACGGCGGGGCTACCCCCCGTCGATGCGGGAGATCGGCCAGGCCGTCGGCCTGTCGAGCACGTCGTCGGTCGCACACCAGCTGATGGCCCTGGAGCGCAAGGGCTTCCTCCGCCGCGACCCGCACCGCCCCCGGGCGTACGAGGTGCGCGGCTCGGACCAGCCCAGCTCGCAGCCCACGGACACCACGGGCAAGCCCGCGGCCTCGTACGTCCCGCTGGTCGGCCGGATCGCGGCCGGCGGCCCGATCCTCGCCGAGGAGTCGGTGGAGGACGTGTTCCCGCTCCCCCGCCAGCTGGTGGGAGACGGTGAACTGTTCTGCCTCAAGGTCGTCGGCGACTCGATGATCGAGGCCGCCATCTGTGACGGCGACTGGGTCACCGTCCGTCGCCAGCCCGTCGCGGAGAACGGCGACATCGTCGCCGCCATGCTTGACGGCGAAGCCACGGTCAAGCGGTTCAAGCGCGAGGACGGCCACGTCTGGCTGCTTCCGCACAATGCCGCCTACCAGCCGATCCCCGGCGACGAGGCCACCATCCTCGGCAAGGTCGTCGCGGTACTGCGCCGGGTCTGAATTCCCGCGCCCCCGTCCAGCCCTGGGACCTACTGCGCCGGTCCCAGGGCTGCTTTGTGTGCCCGTGCATGCCGTCCGCCGCTCGTCTACTTGCCCTCGGCCTGGGCGCTCGCGTCGATCGCCGCCAGAGAGCGGCGTGCCTGGTTGCGGTCCGTGGTGTACCAGAAGTCCGGCAGGGTGGCCCGCAGGAAGCTGCCGTACCGGGCGGTGGCCAGCCTGGGGTCCAGGATCGCGACGACGCCCTTGTCGCCGGTGGCCCGTACGAGGCGGCCCGCACCCTGCGCCATCAGCAGTGCCGCGTGCGTTGCCGCGACGGCCATGAAGCCGTTGCCGCCCCGCTCCTCGACCGACTTCTGCCGGGCACTCATCAGCGGGTCGTCGGGACGGGGGAAGGGGATCCGGTCCATGACCACCAGCTGGCAGCTGGGACCGGGCACGTCCACGCCCTGCCACAGCGAGAGGGTTCCGAACAGGCAGGTCTTCGGGTCCCCGGCGAATGTCTTGATCAGCTCGCCCAGCGTCTCCTCGCCCTGGAGCAGGATCGGGTTGTCGAGCCGGCCGCGCAGTTCCTCGGCGGCGGCCTTCGCACCGCGCATCGAGGAGAACAGTCCTAGGGTGCGGCCGCCGGCCGCCTCGATCAGCTCCGCGAGCTCGTCCATCATGTCGCCACGGGTGCCCTCGCGGCCGGGGGTGGCCAGGTGCTTGGCGACGTAGAGGATGCCCTGCTTGGGGTAGTCGAAGGGCGAGCCGACGTCCAGGCCCTTCCAATGCGGTGCGTCGTCCCCTTCCACACCCTCCGGGGACAGGCCCATCGACGCGGCGACGCCGTTGAAGTCCCCGCCGAGTTTGAGGGTCGCGGAGGTCAGGACCACCGAGCGGTCCTCGAACAGCTTCTCGCGCAGCAGGCCGGAGACCGACAGCGGAGCGACGCGCAGGGTGGCGCCGAAGCGGTCGTGGCGCTCGTACCAGACGACGTCGTACTCGGAGCCGGCCATGATCCGCTCGGCCACCCCGTGGACGCTCTCCACGGCGGCGAGGGCCTGCTTGCGGACGGCGTCCTCGTCGTGGACGGACTTGTCGCGGGTGTTGCCGATCGCCGAGATCACGTTGCGCGAGGCGTCGCGCAGGGCCATCAGCGCGTAGCCGAGGTCCTCGGGGATCTCCTCGAGGCGGCCGGGGAGCGCGAGCTCCATGACGCGCTCGAAGGTCTCGGAAGCCGTCTGGAGGGAGTCCGCGGTCTTCTCGTCCACCAGCTTCGCCGACCGCTTCACGGCGCGGTTGACCTGGCCGGGCGTGAGCTCCCCGGTGGCGACCCCCGTCACCCGCGAGACCAGTTCGTGGGCCTCGTCGACGATCAGCACCTCGTGCTGCGGCAGCACGGGGGCGCCCTCGATGGCGTCGATGGCGAGCAGCGCGTGGTTCGTGACGACCACGTCCGCGAGCTTGGCCCGCTCACGGGCCGCCTCCGCGAAGCACTCGGCGCCGTACGCGCACTTCGTCGCGCCCAGACACTCGCGGGAGGACACCGAGATCTGCCCCCAGGCCTTGTCCGAGACGCCCGGGGTCAGGTCGTCGCGGTCGCCCGTCTCGGTCTCGTCCGCCCAGTCGCGCAGCCGCAGCAGGTCCTTGCCGAGCTTGCTGGTGGGCGTGGCCGCCTCGAACTGGTCGAAGAGGCCCTCCTCCTCGTCCTGCGGGGCGCCCTCGTGCAGGCGGTGCAGGCACAGGTAGTTGGAGCGGCCCTTGAGCATGGCGAACTGCGGGCGGCGGCGGAGCTGCGGGTGCAGCGCCTCCACCGTCCGTGGGAGGTCGCGTTCGACGAGCTGGCGCTGGAGGGCCAGCGTCGCCGTGGCCACGACCACGCGCTTGCCGTGCGCGAGGGCCGGCACCAGGTAGCCCAAGGACTTACCGGTGCCGGTACCGGCCTGGATGAGGCGGTGGGAGTTGTCGTCGATCGCTTCGGCGACGGCTTCGGCCATGGCCACCTGGCCGGGGCGCTCCGTGCCGCCGACGGCGGAGACGGCGGCGTGCAGCAGGTCGGGGAGGGAGGGCTTCGTCATAGCAGTGCCAACCCTACGGGTCGCCACCGACAGCGACCGCACCGATGAAGACTCATGTGCGGTACAAGGGGTTCGGGACGGTGCCGTGGCGCACCGCGTTCGGGCGGTCGGGGCGGTCGCGGTAGCCGTCCTCGTAGAGACGGTTGCGGTTGAGGCACAGGCGCACGAGGCGTTCGCCGAGCAGGTCGAAGAGCTCGTAGCGCTCCTTCAGCTCCGGGAAGCGGGCCTGGTGGCGCAGGATCTCCGCCCGCACGAGGGACCAGAACTGCTCCTCGGGGACGCCGAGCCGGTCTTCGCAGAGGGCGGTGAGGTAGCGGAAGACTCCGATGAACAGTCCGGAGTGGATGAACTGGGGCAGGAAGTCCGCGGGCTGGGCGAGCAGCACCGCGCGGACCTCGTCGGGCACGGCGGACAGCTCGGGCAGGGGCTCGTCGCTGATGTTGACGTCGTCCACGAAGTCCTTGACCGCGAGGCGGACCGGCACGTCGTGCTCGTCGAAGATCACGATGACGTTCTCGCCGTGCGGGGAGAAGACGGTGCCGTAGCGGTAGAGGAAGTGGAGCAGCGGCGGCAGCAGGGCGGAGAAGAGGCGCCCCAGCCATGCGGCGGGGGCCAGGCCGGAGCGGGCGACGAGCTCGGCGGTGAACGAGCGGCCGCGGGGGTCGGTGTGCAGGAGCGAGGCGAGGGTACGGGCGCGCTCGCCGGGGGCGAGGTGGCCGGCCAGCGGCTCGCGCCAGATCGCGCCGAGCAGTTCCTTGTACTGGTACGGGACCTCGGGGAGCTCCTCGTAGACCGGATGGCGGACGGTCACGGAGGCGACCTCGCCGAGCAGGATCACTCCGCATTCGTCGCGCAGGAAGGGGTCGGCGTCGCGCAGCGAGTGGATCCAGGCGGTGACGGCGGGCGCGGCGAGAGCCAGGTCGGAGGGCAGGCCGCGCCAGACCATGGTGTTGAGGACGGAGAGCGGCAGCTTGACGCTGTGCCGGTCGGGGCGGGTGAGGTTGAGGAAGGTGCGAATCGACTGCTGCGGGAGGCGCAGGTCGGGGTCGGCGGGGAGCGGAACCAGGGTGCCCGCGGCAAGGGCCGGGGCGAAGAGGGGCAGGAGGACCTCGTCCCACTGCCAGGGGTGGACGGGGAGGTAGAGGTAGCCGAGCGGATCGAGGCCGCGGTCGCGCAGGGTGCGGTCGAAGACGGCGCGGGTGGCGGGGTCGAGCTCGGCGGAGTAGAGGCGCGCCGGGTCCTCGAGGCCGGCGGTGCCGCGGTACTGCGCGAGGGAGGTGTGGGCGGCGAGCCAGGGCAGGCGCTGGGGGGTGCGTGCCTCGGGGGCCCATGCGGCGGTGTCGGAGGAGGAGAGTCCTATCCGGCCCTTGTTCAGGACGAGCCAGGGATGGCCGGTCTGGTGGCCTTCGAGAGCGGGTGGTCGAGGTCGGCCAGGACGTCCGCGGTGAGTGCGGTGTGGTCGATGCGGGCATCGGCGGCGAGGGTCGCGCTCAGCTCACGGACCAGGTGGCCGAGGGTGGCGCCGTCGAGGCCGAGGAGGGCGCGGGCCCGGATGAGGAAGGCGTAGGGGTCGCCGAAGGCTGTCGGGGTTCCGGGGGCGGTCGTGGCGCCCGGGGCGGGGTGGCTCGCGGCGGCGGTCGGCGGCGGGGCGGTGGTCGGCAGTGGGGCGGTGACCGCGGGACCGGCCGCGGGGAGGGACGGGCCGGGGGTGAGGGTGATCGTGTCCGGTGAGACGTGCCAGCTGCCGTAGGCGCGGCGGCGGGCCCGGAAGCCGAGGATGCTGCCGTCGTCGAGGGTCAGGGTCCAGGTGTCGCCCAGGGCGTCCGGGGCCGGGGCCGGGGCCGGGGCCGGGGCCGGGGCCGGGGCCGGGGTGATGATCTCCTCGTACGCGAACTCGCCCAGCATCTTGGCGAGGAGGCGGCGGGCGGCGAAGTCCCAGGTCGGACGGTTCAGTTCGGGTGGCGTGAGGGGGTGTTGGGGCGATGCGGCCACGGCAG
Source organism: Streptomyces sp. NPDC006544 (assembly GCF_040611715.1). Classification (NCBI taxonomy): domain Bacteria; kingdom Bacillati; phylum Actinomycetota; class Actinomycetes; order Kitasatosporales; family Streptomycetaceae; genus Streptomyces; species Streptomyces sp. NPDC006544. The sequence goes on from NZ_JBEXOV010000032.1 coordinate 59,031, forward strand.
CCGAGAAGTGCGGGCCCGCGGAGCCGGGGGCTGGGGAGAAATTCGGCACGGAACTCCTCGAAGATCGGGAACTTAGCTGCGTCGCGCAGAGTTTTCGATGTGAGAGGTGCAGCAGAGAGGTCAGGAGCACGCGAGCGGGCTGGAGGATCCAGGGGGTGGCGCGGCGACCGTCAGATGAGGTTGCGCAGCGCCCGCTCGCGGATCATCAGGGCAGCGCGCTTCCCAGGCAGTTCGACTTCCGCGGAACAGCGGAATCCGGAGCTCAAGAAGGCTGACACGGAGGGGGTGTTGCGGATGTCCGGTTCGGCGATGACACGCATGCAGCGAGGGCGGTTGTCGAACACCAGATCGGCGACGGCGCGCAGGAGCGCGGTGCCCAGACCTCTGCCGCGGTTCGTACCGTCTCCGATGAGCAGGTGGATACCCGTGTCGTGGGAGCGCGCCGGGTAGTACGCGGAGACCGGGTCGAGGTCCGCCCGGTAGATCTCCCAGTAGCTCATCGGCGTGCCGTCGAGGAGGCCGAGGCACGGGATGCTGCCGCTGACCCCGTCCAGTTGTGCCCTCATGTGGGCGGCGGTGACGGCGACGGGGCCGGCGAGCTCCCAGTAGGCAGCGACCTGCGGGTCGTTCATCCAGCCGGCGAGCAGCTCGAGGTCCCGGCCCAGCCGTACCGGTTCGAGGCGGAAGATGCCAGCGTGGGTGATGATGCCACCCCAGCTCGCCGGGGAGTCGAGCAGGTCTGCTTCGGCGAGCCGGGGCAGCGACGCGGCGGCGAGGCTCGGCCCGAAGGCGTGGGGCGCGTCGATGTGGAAATCGGTGGAGGGCATCGGGGCTCTTCTCCGTGTCGGTTCTGGCGCGTCAGTCGTGAAGGGGGTTGGCGATGGTGACGTAGACGGACTGGGTGTCGACGGGGCCGACGAGCTCGTCGAGACCGCCCAGGCGGGTGAGCAGGTTCGCCTTGCAGCGCAGGGTGGGTGAGTCGAGCAGACGCGCGGGGAGCGGGCCGAGGTCGGTGGCCTTGCCGAGGAACCGGCGGAACGCGGCGAGCAGGACACGTTCGTCGGCGAGCCGCTGGGATCCGAAGGCTCCGATGAGACCGAGCACGTTGTTGATGCCGAGGTAGTAGGCGAAGCGTTCGTCGGTGACGGCGTCGGAGACGAAGGTGTCGCTGGCGCCACCGATACCGGGCAGCCGGCGCTCCAGTTCCGTGCGCCGTGAGTCGCGGAAGTAGTAGCCCTGGTTGTCGCGGTAGCGACCGCCGACCGGCCAGCCGGCCGGGTCGAGGAGGACCAGGGTGTTCTGCTGGTGCGCTTCGAGGGCGATACCCGCGAGGGCGTCGAACGCGAGGACCGGCCGGACGACGTGGTCGAGGTAGCGCAGGAACCACTCGGCGGACACGGCGGAGGCCGTCCGGCCGGTGGTGGCGGCGAGCCGCGCGACGGTCTCGGCGAGTCGGGAGCTCGTCGTGGTCCGGCCGGGCCACGGGCGGGGGGCGGTGAGTGCGGCGATGCAGAGGGCGTCGTCGCCCGGGCGGAAGGGGTTGTGACGCAGGAGGACGTCCAGGCCGGGGACGGGGGTGCCGTCGACGTCGTCCACGGCCACCCAGGCGGGGTCGCGGACGATGTCGAATCCGGGGTAGGCCGCTTGCCACTGCTCGGCGAGGCCGGTGCGCAGCAGCCGGTGGACTTCGATGCCGCGGTGGAGCTCCTTGCGGAGGTTCTCCCGGCGGGAGTTGGTGATGCGCAGGCCCAGGGAGAGCTTGAGCATCGCGGGGGCGCCGGGCTGGTGGACGGTGCGGATGGAGGAGGTCGGGTACCAGGGTTCGCCGTACGGACCGAGGTCGTGCAGGAGTCCCGCGTCGCGGAGGGCGGTGACTGCGGGGCGCTGGAGCAGGTCGCGGGCCTGCCACGGGTGAAGGGGAAGGGGGGTGGCGCCGTCGGGCAGCGGGAGCCCGGGGGCCATGCGGCCCAGCAGTCGGGCTGCGGAGACCGGGCGGCCACGTTCGGTCCAGGCGGAGTCGGTGGCGAGTACTCCGGGTGCGACGGCCAGCCAGTGCAGGGGGAAGGAGCCGTGCAGTTCGGGCGAATAGCGTCGCACCTCGGCTTCGGAGAGGCCTTCGCGGCTCTTCGGGGTCGGGTGCAGGGGATGACCGAGGAGGAGGGACTGTTCCGCGGTGAGGAACAGGTCGGTGGCGACGTCGGCGGGAGCTGACGGGCGTTGGCGGCGGTCGGTGATGAACTCGGCGGTCCGCTGAGCCGAGTCGGCGACCCGGCCGACGAGGTCGGCGCCGCCGGGCGCGCAGTTGCCTCGGACGATGCCGCCTTCGCGGGAGATCAGCGCGGCGAGGGTGACGGCGTCCACGGCAGGCGCCTCGACCGGGGCGCCCTCGAGCCGGGCGGGGCCGAAGCGGTGCCAGCCGGTGGTGGACCAGTAGCGGACCGCGACGAGCAGCGCGGTACCGGATGCGGGGAGGGGAACGCGCAGCACGGGACCCGCGGGCCGCCCGAGTCCCGTCTCGCGGACCCAGCAACGCAGCAGGTTCTCCGAGGCGGCGGCCTCGGCGGCGATCCTCGGGTCGGGGTGGTCCAGGGGGTCGGTCGCGCCCGGCCGGGGCCTGACGGTGCCGTCCTTCTGCCGGGGGACGTTGGCGGTGGCGCCTTCGCCGACCCGCGCCTCGGCTGCCACCCATGCCATGCCCGCCCCGGGCATGCAGGGCAAGTACTCCGCCGGGCCGGCGGCCCCGCTCACCGGCCTCGCGGACGGCCCTGCCGAGGCCTGGGCCCCGTCCCCGTCCGCTCCGGCCGGCGGGTGCGCGTCAAGCTGCCCTTGGGGGTGCTGCCCTGCGGCTCCGGCGAAGCCGAGCTGGGCCGGGTCCGACCCGGCGGATACCGCGTCCGTCGCGCCCTCGGCGCGTGCGGCCGAAGGCGCGGTGCCGGGCGGTGGCGCCAACCCGGCTCCTTGCACGGGCCGCCCTGGCGGTGTCCCGCCCGGTCCCGCGGGCGACGACGACCAGCATGAACTCCCCCCGACCACGAGAGCGGCCGCCGGCTCCGCGGAGCCGTAGTTCGCCGGGCGTGCTGGGTCCGGCGAAGGCGCGACGCTCCCCTGCGCGTGCGCAGGGCGGGAATCGTTCGAGGTGTCCTGCCCGCTCCGCGCCGCCTCCTGGCCGCCAGAGCCGAACGAGGCCGAAACCGCCGGGATCCCGACCGGCTCCCGGGGCGCCCCCGCATCATGGGAACCTGCGGCCACCGCAGCAGCGGCGAGCAGCGCCGGGGGCCGCTCGGCCGGGCACTCGGTTGTCCGGGCTGGGAGCGACGCGGGCGACGCGGGCTCCTTGGGCTCGACCGGACGAACCAGGGACGCGTCCGGCCCAGGCTCTGGCGCGGCAGCCGGCGGGAGCGACGCAGGCAGCCGGGGCTCCAACTCGCCGGGTTGGGCACCGGGGGATGCGGCTGACTCGGGCGTGTGGGCGGCAGATCGGGCCGGGAGCGACTCGCGTCGGCGCTGCAACTCGCCGGGCTGGGCTACGGGCGACGCGGGCGCGTCCGCGGCAGCTCGAGGCGGGAGCGACGCGGGCAGCCGGGGCTCCAACTCGTCGGGCCGGACCACGGGAGGTGCGGGTGACTCGGGCACTGGCGCGGCAGCTCGCGACGGAAGCCACTCAGGCAGCCGTGTCCCCAATCCGCCGGGCTCGGCAACGGGAGACGCGGGCGGCTCGGGCGCGTGGACGGCAGCTCGAGGCGGGAGCGACCCGGGCAACCGGGACTCCAACGGTCGGACCAAGGGCGACGCCGGCGGCTCGGGGTCCGGCGGGGCGGCGGCTCGGGGCGGGAGCGATGCGGGCACCTCGGACTCGCCTGGTTGAGCTGGGGACGCGGCGTGGGGGGCGGGCGGGGAGTTCCAGCCGTCCGGGCGCGGGAGGGGGGTGGGCTGCAGAGGCCGGGTGTCCATGTCGCCCGAGGAAGAGGGCGCGGCAGGGGGGATCGAGGTGGTCGACGTCGACGGGGTCCCGCTGCGGTCTGCCGGGGACCACGTGCTCGCGGCACTCGCGAGGGTGGGCGGGAGGGGGATCCGCAGTTCTGGTGCGACGGAGGGAGTCGGACGTGGGGATCGGGTGACGGCGTCGAGAGCCGAGAGCATCGGGGGGCCCATCGGCAAGGACACCGCGGGGGTGGTACGAGCCGATGTCGGTTCGTCCCGAACCGGCCGTACCGGCCGCGCTGGGCTGCCGAAGGGCAGCCGTTCGCACGCGCCCCCGGCAGAGGGCGGGCCTGCCGGAGGCATCACGGGTTCGCTCCCGCAGGCAGACGCGGAGCCCGGGGCGGTGGCCTGGGCGGGCGCGGCCAGGAACAGGGCCGGCTCGCCATCTCCGGCAGAGGGGGACGGCGACGGCGATGAGGAGGGCTCGGCGGGTGTGGCATGCGGCAGCACGGGCGTGCTCCAAACGGACGACGTGGAGCTGAGGGCGGGGGCAGGGGCGGGCGCGGGGGCGGGGGCGGGCCGAGGGGCGGGCGGCGCCGCGGGCGAAGACGAAGGCACCACGGGCGCAGGCCCAGGCGGGGGCGCAGGCGGGGGCGGCGGCGCAGGTGCCGCGGGCCGCGGGGGTGGGGGCGGGAGGGGGTGGGTGGGCATGGGGGCGGGTCCTTAGCGGCGGAGGGCGGCGGCAGCGGCGGGGATGGCGTCGGCGAGGCGGTCGAGGACGGCGGCGGCCTGTTCGTCGGTCAGGGTCAGCGGCGGGAGGAGCCGGACGACGCCGGCGTGGCGGCCGCCGAGTTCGACGATGAGGCCGCGGTCCAGGCAGGCCTGGCGGACGGCCACCGCGAGGTCGGGTGCGGCCTCCCCGGTGTCGGGGTCGACCAGTTCGACGCCGAGCATCAGGCCCCGGCCGCGTACGTCCCCCACGCACGGGTGGGCCGGGATCAGGCTCCGCAGGGAGGCGAGCATGCGCGCGCCCAGGGAGTGCGCGCGGGCCGCGAGGCCGTTCTCCCGGACGTAGGCCAGGGTCGCGGTACCCGCCGCCATGGCCAGTTGGTTGCCGCGGAAGGTGCCGGCGTGGGCTCCGGGAGCCCACTGGTCCAGCTCCGCCCGGTAGACGATCACCGCGAGGGGCAGGCTGCCGCCGATGGCCTTCGACAGCACCATCACGTCGGGCACGACACCGGCGTGGTCGACTCCCCAGAAGGCGCCGGTGCGCCCCACTCCCGTCTGGACCTCGTCGGCGATCAGCGGGATCCCCCGGGCCGCCGTGATCTCCCGCATCCGTCGCAGCCAGGCGTCCGGGGAGGGGTGGACCCCGCCCTCGCCCTGCACCGGTTCGACGATCATGCCCGCGGGCGCCGCGACCCCGCCCTTGGGGTCGTCCAGGAGGCTTTCCGTCCAGCGGGCCGAGAGTTCCGCTCCCTCGGGCCCGCCGACCCCGAAGGGGCAGCGGTGGTCCTGGGGGTACGGCAGCCGGGTCACGCGTACGTCGGTCGCCCCGCCCGAGACGTCCAACGCGCCCGCGGTCATGCCGTGGTAGGCCCCGGTGAAGGCGAGGAGCCCGGACCTGCCGGTGGCGGTGCGGACGAGTTTCAGCGCGGCCTCCACCGCGTCCGTCCCGGCGGGTCCGCAGAACTGGACGCGGGCGTCCGCGGCGAGGCCCGCCGGCAGATTGGTGAACAGCTCGGTGGTGAAGGCGTCCTTGACCGGTGTCGCGAGGTCCAGGACGTGCAGCGGGGCCCCCGAGTCGAGGACTCCGCGGACGGCTTCGAGCACCACCGGATGGTTGTGCCCGAGGGCGAGGGTGCCCGCGCCGGAGAGGCAGTCGAGATAGCGACGGCCGTCGGCACCCTCGATGGTCAGCCCCCGGGCGCGCACGGGGACGATGGGCAGGGAGCGCGCGTATGTCCGTGCGGCGGACTCCCGTTGGGCCTGCCGCCGCAGGATGCCCTCCCCCGCCGCCGTCGGAGCCACCCGGTCCACGGCGCCCTGCGCCCGGTTCGGCCGCGGTGGGAGGTGCGCTCCGGCCGCGGCCTGATCGCTCGTCAAAGCCACGAGTGTCGTCCCTCCCGCACGATTGCCCTCCCGGTCGTCTCCGGTCCTCTTCCGTTGCGCACGCGCCCGCGGTGCACTTCCCGCCTGGGACTGCCCCGCACTTCCCATGGGCCTGCCCTGTACTTACCGCGCGCCCCCGACGCGCCCGCGGTGCTCATCGGGTGCGGTCGGGCCGCTCGTGCGGAGCGCGCCTCGAACACTCACGCCGCTCACCCATCCCCCGTACGTACCAACGACGGTGACGGCGACGGATCACGGGTGGACCCAAGATCCTTGCCCCGCTGCGGGACGAGCTCCGGTTCCACGGAACCGTCGCCCCGGCCTGTGCCGTCCCTCACGGCAGCGGCATAGTGGGGGGCTGCAACCCAGGCACCATCCCGAACCACCAGGGGGATTCACGACATGCGACCGATCCGACCGGTCACCGCGATCCTGTGCTCGGCCGCGCTCGCACTCACCGCTGCGGCCTGCGGACCCGGCGACGGTGAGACCGACGCCAAGCCGACCGTGGCCTCGAGCCTTCCGACCAGCATCGACGGGGTCAAGATCCCGGACGGGCTCAAGGACAAGCTCAAGGAGCACGGCATAGACCTGGAGAAGTGGAAGGGGGGCGCGTGGAAGAACTGGAAGAAGGAGGACTGGCTCCGCGAGGCGGGCGACTACATCAACCCGATCATCGAGGACCTGTGGGACCCGGACCGGATGCGTGACGCCGACAAGACGCCGCAGCCCCCGGCCGTCGACCCGGACGCGGGCAAGGACCAGGGCGTCACCGACCCGGTCCCCGCCGCGGTGGCGGCGAAGGCGGCGACGCCGCCCTACCACCAGAGCGTCCCGGCCTCCGGCAAGGTGTTCTTCGACGGTCCCGAGGGCTCGATGGTCTGCTCGGCTACCGTGGTCAAGGACCCGGCGCATCCCGGCAAGTCCAACATGGTCTGGACGGCCGGCCACTGCGTGCACGCGGGCAAGGCCGGCGGCTGGTACCGCAACATCGCCTTCGTGCCGTCGTACAACAACACCGGCAAGCCGGCGGCGGCGCTCAAGGGCGCTCCGCGCGAGGAGGTGGCTCCGTACGGCGTGTGGTGGAGCGACTGGGCGCAGACCTCCGACCAGTGGATCGCGACGGGCGGTCCGACCGGCGGCGCGGGTGCCCCGTACGACTTCGCGGTCCTGCACGTGACTCCCGAGAAGGGCGGCGGCAAGTCGCTGGAGGAGACGGTCGGTACGGCGCTGCCCGTGGAGTTCAACGCCCCGGCGGCGCCGAAGGTAGCGAGCATGACGGCCACGGGTTACCCGGCGGCGGCTCCGTTCGACGGCCAGAAGGCCTTCCAGTGCACCGACAAGCCGGGCCGGCTGTCGCTGAACACGACCGACCCCACGATGTACCGCATCGGCTGCACGATGACCGGCGGTTCCTCGGGCGGCGGCTGGGTGGCGACGGGCTCCGACGGCAAGCCGGCGCTGGTGTCGAACACCTCCATCGGTCCCGCCAAGGCCACCTGGCTGGCCGGACCGCGGCTGGGCCCGGAGGCGAAGGGCATCTTCGACGCGGTGAGCGGCAAGTTCAAGTAGCCGCCGCAGCAGCCGGGGCCATCGCAGGGCAGCAGGTGTCGTATGCCCCGTGCGCGTCGTACGCGTACGGGGCAGGAGCGGAAGCAGGAGCAGGCAGAGGAGCTGCGGGCGCAGCAGGACGCGCGGGAATCGCGCTCACAGGAGTGGCCGCGGGCCGGGCCCTCCGCCGCCCGCGACCGCACGACCGCACGAAGGAGGGCCCCCGCGTCCCGCGGGGGCCCTCCTTCGTTCCTCGACGACCGCGCACAGCGCGCGCGGCCGCATCCGGCGCGGCCCGGAGGCCGCCGCCTCAGTGCTTGGCGAGCACGTACGGAGCGAACTCCGACGCCAGTTCCGCGTGTACCCGCGCCTTGAGCAGCGTGCCCTCCGCCGTGTGCTCCTCGGAGATCACCTCGCCCTCGGCGTGGGCGCGGGCGACCAGTGAGCCCCGCGTGTACGGGACCACGGCCTCGACCTCGATCGCCGGCCGCGGCAGCTCGGCGTCGATGAGCGCGAGGAGTTCCTCGATGCCCTGACCCGTGCGCGCCGAGACGGCGATGGAGCGTCGCTCGATCCGCAGCAGGCGCTGGAGCACCAGCGGGTCGGCCGCGTCCGCCTTGTTGATCACCACGATCTCGGGCACCTTGACGGCGCCGACCTCGCGGATGACCTCGCGGACCGCCGCCAGCTGCTCCTCCGGCGCCGGGTGCGAGCCGTCCACGATGTGCAGGATGAGGTCGGAGTCCCCGACCTCCTCCATCGTGGAGCGGAACGCCTCGACGAGGTGGTGCGGCAGGTGCCGGACGAAGCCGACGGTGTCGGCCAGGGTGTAGATCCGGCCCGACGGGGTCTCGGCCCGGCGCACGGTCGGGTCGAGGGTGGCGAACAGCGCGTTCTCCACCAGTACGCCCGCGCCCGTGAGGCGGTTGAGCAGCGAGGACTTGCCGGCGTTGGTGTATCCGGCGATGGCGACCGAGGGCACCTTGTTGCGGCGCCGTTCCTGCCGCTTGATGTCGCGGCCGGTCTTCATCTCCGCGATCTCCCGGCGCATCTTCGCCATCTTCTCGCGGATCCGGCGCCGGTCGGTCTCGATCTTGGTCTCACCGGGACCTCGGGTGGCCATGCCACCGCCGCCGCCGCCACCCATCTGCCGGGACAGCGAGGCGCCCCAGCCGCGCAGTCGCGGCAGCATGTACTGCATCTGCGCGAGCGCGACCTGTGCCTTGCCCTCCCGGGACTTGGCGTGCTGGGCGAAGATGTCGAGGATGAGGGCGGTCCGGTCGACCACCTTCACCTTGACGACGTCTTCGAGGGCGATGAGCTGGCCGGGGCTGAGCTCGCCGTCGCAGACGACGGTGTCGGCGCCGCTCTCCATGACGATGTCGCGCAGCTCGCGGGCCTTGCCGGAACCGATGAAGGTGGCCGGGTCGGGCTTGTCGCGGCGCTGGATCACGCCGTCGAGGACGAGCGCGCCCGCCGTCTCGGCGAGGGCGGCGAGTTCCGCGAGGGAGTTGTCCGCGTCCTGCGCCGTGCCGGAGGTCCACACGCCGACGAGTACGACCCGCTCCAGGCGGAGCTGCCGGTACTCGACCTCGGTGACGTCTTCGAGCTCGGTGGAGAGGCCGGCGACACGGCGCAGGGCCGCGCGCTCGGAGCGTTCGTACTGCGCGCCGTCCCGGTCTCCGTCGACCTCGTGGCTCCAGGCGACGTCCTCTTCCATCAGGGCGTCGGCCCGAAGGCTCTCGGTGAAGCTCTGCGGGTCCGCCGCACCCTGTGCGTCGTCCCGCGCGTCCTGGGAAGGGGAAGAAGAGGAGGTCATTGGTTCCTTACGTCGATTGCGAATGCGTCCGCGCCGGGCGAAGCGGAGCCGAGGCCAAAGCTACTCCGGCGCGTGACATAACACTGTCATGTCCAACGTGTGACACCATCCGGAGATTCCCAGCGGCGGCCCCTCGATGGTGGCATGCCCGTTCCGCGCACGTCACACGCTTTTCGGCGCGCCCCACTCCGGGTGCCCCGGCATCGCGGGCGTCGTCTTTCCGTACAGCCACGGCTCCAGGAAGGCCGCCAGGTCCCGGCCGGCCTCCCGCGAGGCCAGGCGTACGAACTCCTCCGTACCGGCGGTGGAGTCCCGGTGGTCGGCCACCCAGCGCCGCTCCACCCGGTCGAAGGCCTCGGCCCCGATCTCCTGCCGCAGGGCGTAGAGGATCAGCGCGGCCCCGTCGTAGACGGCGGGCCGGAACAGCCCGATCTTCTGTCCCCGGGGGGCCGGCTTCGGTGCGGCCGGCGGCCCGCCGTCCGACCGCCACTGGTCGGAGCGCTGGTACGCCTCGCGCATCCGCCGCTCGAGGGAGTACGTGCCGAGTCCGTCCGCGTACAGGGCCTCGTACCACGTGGCGTGGCCCTCGTTGAGCCACAGGTCCGACCAGGTCCTCGGGGTCACGCTGTCTCCGAACCACTGGTGGGCCAGTTCGTGGACCATGACGGACTCCACGTACCAGTCGGGGTATCCGCCGGCTCCCGAGAACAGCCCGCTCTCGAACAGCGAGAGCGTCTGCGTCTCCAGCTCGAAGCCGGTCCTGGCCTTCGCGATCAGGACCCCGTAGTTCTCGAAGGGGTACCGGCCGACCCGCGCCTCCATCCACTCCACGTGCCCGGCGGTCTTCTTCAGCCACGGCTCCAGGCGCTCGCGGTCCGCCGCCGGAACCACGTTGCGCAGCGGCAGCCCGTGCGGCCCGGTGCCGTGCACGACGGCCGAGGAGCCGAGCGAGACCTGGGCGAGCTCGGTGGCCATCGGGTGGAGCACGTGGTACGTCCACGTGGCCGCCGCGCCCGCGCGGGGGGACGGGAGCAGGCCCGGCACCCCGTTGGCCACGGCCGTCACCCCGGCGGGCGCGGTGATCCGGAAGGTGAAGTACGCCTTGTCGGCGGGGTGGTCGTTGCACGGGAAGACCCGGTGGGCGGCGTCGGCCTGGTTGGCCATCGCCAGTCCGTCGTCGGTGACGACCCAGCCGCCGTCGGCGGCGCGGCCGCGCGGATCGCTCGTGTGCCGGACCGTGATGTGCAGGGGCGCGCCCTGCTCCACCGGCCGGGCCGGGGTCAGCACGAGGTCCTCGCCGACGCTCGCGAACCGCGCCGGCTCCCCGTTGACCTCGGCGGACGCCACCTTGCCGTGGGTGAAGTCCAGGTTGACGGACTCGAGCCGCGTGAGGGTGCGGGCGTCGATGACGGTGACCGCGTCGAGCGGGGTGCGGTTGTCCTTGTACGCGAAGGACAGGTCGTACGCGAGCACGTCGTACCCGGGGTTCCCTAGCTCCGGGAACAGCGGGTCGCCGATGCCCAGCGCCTCGGGCGGGGGCACGACGGCGGCGACGAGGGTGAGGGAGGCCGCGGCGAGCAGGGCGGCGCGCAGGCGCGGGGAGGTGAGCTGCATCCCCCACCGGATACCAGCGCCCGTCACGCGCCCGCGAACGGCGCGCGACGGCTCCACCCGAAAGGAGCGGGCGCGCTACGCCCGGCTGACGTCGTACACGCCCGGCACGTCCCGCATGGCCCGCATCAGGGCCTGGAGGCCCGTCGCGTCGGGCAGCTGGAGGGTGTAGCTGTGCCGCACGCGCTGCTCGACCGGCGGTTCGACGGTGGCGGAGACGACTTCGACGCCCTCACGGGCGATGGCCTCGGTCAGATCGGCCAGCAGGTGCGGGCGGCCGAACGATTCGGCGAGCAGCGTGACCCGGCAGTCCGCGGTCGCCCGCCAGTGCACGGCGACGGGGGCCCGGCCCACCGCCCGCATCTGGGCGACCGTCGCGCAGTGGACGCGGTGCACGGTGACGGCCCCGCCCCGTACGACGAAGCCCTCCACCGCGTCCGGCGGCACCGGTGTGCAGCACCCCGCGAGCCGCACGGGGGCGTCCGGCAGGTCGGCGACGGCGTTGCCGCCGCCGCCCCGGGCCCCGATCACCGACAGCGGCGGCCGTGGCGCGGCGGCGGCGGGCCCTGCCCCGTCGGGGTGGGACGCCAGCCAGCTGCTGACGGCGATCCGGGCGGCCGGGGTCTTGGCGTGCTCCAGCCAGTCGGCGGCGGGCCCCGAGGAGGCGTCGTGCGAGAGCAGCAGCTGGACGGTGTCCCCGTCCGAGAGGCGGGAGGAGAGGGAGGTGAGGCGCCCGTTGACGCGGGCGCCGATACAGCCGTGGGCCGCCTCGCCGTGCTGCGCGTAGGCGGCGTCGATACAGCTGGCGCCGGCCGGCAGGCCGAGCGTGCCGCCGTCGGCGCGGAACACGGTGATCTCGCGGTCCTGGGCCAGCTCCGAGCGCAGGACGTTCCAGAAGGTGTCGGGGTCGGGCGCCGACTGCTGCCAGTCGAGCAGCCGCGACAGCCAGCCGGGCCGCGTCGGGTCCACCCGCTCCTCGTCGCAGTCGGCGGCGGCCGGTGACGTGACGGCCGGTGACGTCGCGGCCGCGGCGGCGGTCGCCGTCGCCGTGTAGGGATTGCCGAGCGCCACCACCCCCGCCTCCGCGACCCGGTGCATCTGCCGGGTCCGCACGATCACCTCGGCGACGTACCCCTCGGGCGTGGCGAAGGCGGTGTGCAGGGACTGGTAGAGGTTGAACTTCGGGGAGGCGATGAAGTCCTTGAACTCCGAGACGACGGGGGTGAAGCAGGTGTGCAGCTCCCCCAGCACCCCGTAGCAGTCGGCGTTCTCCGCCACGAGGACCAGCAGGCGGCCGAGGTCGGAGCCGCGCAGCTCCCCGCGCTTGAGGGAGATCCGGTGCACGGAGACGAAGTGCCGGGGCCGTACGACCACCTCGGCGGCGATGCCCGCGTCGCGCAGAACGGCGCGCACGGCGCCGGCGATGGCGGGCAGCGGGTCGCGGTCCCCCGCGTGGGCCGCGATGAGCGCGCGGGTGTGCGCGTACTCCTCGGGGTGCAGGATCGCGAAGACGAGGTCTTCCAGCTCGGTCTTGAGGGCCTGGACGCCGAGCCGTTCGGCGAGCGGGATCAGCACGTCCCGGGTCACCTTGGCGATGCGCGCCTGTTTTTCGGGGCGCATCACGCCGAGGGTGCGCATGTTGTGCAGCCGGTCGGCGAGTTTGATGGACATCACGCGGACGTCGTTGCCGGTGGCGACGAGCATCTTGCGGAACGTCTCGGGCTCGGCGGCGGCGCCGTAGTCGATCTTCTCGACCTTGGTGACCCCGTCGACGATGAAGCAGACCTCCTCGCCGAACTCCTCGCGGACCTGATCGAGGGTCACATCGGTGTCCTCGACCGTGTCGTGGAGCAGAGAGGCCGTCAAGGTCGTGGTCTCGGCGCCGAGTTCGGCCAGGATGAGGGTCACGGCGAGGGGATGTGTGATGTACGGCTCACCGCTCTTGCGCATTTGACCGCGGTGCGAGGTCTCCGCGAGGAGGTAGGCGCGGCGCAGCACGGACAGGTCCGCGTCCGGATGGTGGGCGCGGTGCGCCTCGGCGACATGGCCGATGGCGTCCGGCAGCCGGTCGCGGGACGTGGGGCCGAGCAGTGCGGCGCGTCCGAGTCGTCGCAGGTCAAGCCTGGTCCGGCCCCGTCTGCGCAGTTCAGGGAGCGCTTCGGGGCGTGCTTCGGGGTTCGTGGCCTCTGCACTCATGGGCACCTCCGACGGCTTCGGCCGGCGGTGGTGGGCATGGGGTGAGCCCTCAGGGCCGGTGCCTGATATTACCGACCCCACCACGTGGCGCAGTCCACCTCTCGCTCAGCGTGAAACGGATCACCCGTGAGAGGGAAGCTTCAGACGAAAGCCGTTTCGGTGAGCCAGGCCGGATCGAACTCGCCCTCGGCCACGATGACGGCCGGTCCGGCCATCTCGATCCGCCCGTCGGGGTGCTCGGTGATGACCAGCGTGCCGCCGGGCAGATCGACCGTGTACGCGACGGGCGTGCCGGTGACGGCCGGGTCCGCGCCGTCGCGGCGGATGGCGGCCACGGCGACCGCGCAGGCGCCGGTGCCGCAGGAGCGGGTCTCGCCGGAGCCGCGCTCATGGACGCGCATGGCGACGTGCCGGGGGCCGCGGTCGACGACGAACTCGACGTTGACGCCCGTCGGGTAGGCGGACGCCGGGCTGTACGGGGGCGGGTCCAGCAGGTTCCCGGCGTCGTCCAGGCTGTCGACGAACGCCACCGCGTGCGGGTTCCCCATGTTGACGTTGCGCGCGGGCCAGGAGCGGGCTCCGACCGAGACGGTGACCTCGCCCTCGGGCAGCTCGGCGCGGCCCATGGAGACGGTCACGTCACCGGCCTTGTCGAGGTGCACCCGCTTGACGCCGCCCCGGGTGGCGACGGCCAGGTCCCCGGGCTCGGCGTGCCCGGCGTGCTGGAGGTAGCGGGCGAAGACGCGGACGCCGTTGCCGCACATCTCGGCGACGGAACCGTCGCTGTTGCGGTAGTCCATGAACCATTCGGCCTCGCCGGCCATGTGCGCCGCCTCGGGGTGCGCGGCGGAGCGCACGACGTGCAGCACGCCGTCCGCGCCGATGCCGGCCCGCCGGTCGCACAGGCGCCGCACGGCGGACGCCGGCAGCTCGACGGCGTTGTCCGGGTCCGGGACGATCACGAAGTCGTTCTCGGTGCCGTGGCCCTTGAGGAAGGGGAGCGAGGAGGGGCTGGTCTGCGTCACCCGCCCATCGTACCGAGCCCGCCGCAACCGCAGGCGGGCCACTACCGCAGGCCGGCCACTACCGCAGGCGGGCCACCCGGTACACCGCCAGCGCCACGACGGCCAGCGCGGCCAGCGCGTACAGCGCGGCCACCCGCCAGTCGGAGCGGAGCCCGGACCCGCGCGCCGAGAGTCCCGGCAGGGCGTAGCCCACGCGGCGCGCGGCCATCATGCCCCAGCCGCCCGCGCAGCAGCTGATGAGGAATCCGAGCATGGCGACGACCGCTCCGCCGTCCCCGAACTCGAAGGCGAGCGGGAAGGCGAACATCAGGGAACCGGCCGCGGCCAGTACGACGATGGGGCCGATCTGCCACAGGCGCAGCCGCCGCTGCGGGCGCAGTTCGACCTCGAACTCGGGGGCGCCGGCGGCCTCCGCCTCGGCGCGGTCCGGTACGTCCGGGCCGTCGGGGGTCAGTCGCGCGGGCTCCGCGGGCAGTCCGAGCCCGTCGGCTTCCACGGGCCCGCCGAGGAGCAGCGGGTCCGCTTCCCGTCGGGTGTCGTCCCGATCGGTGTCACGAGGGCCGGCCTCCATCGCCACACGCCCTCCCCACTCGGACTTCGTACGCCGTGTACCCCGCCGGTGACGGCACCGGCGGCAGTTTGATGATGGCACGCCAGCGGGCCCCGGACGGGCGCCCGGGGCGTCCCGATGCCATCACGTGATCAGGCTGTGACCGCTCGTTCGACCAACGACTGCGCGAGTCCGGCCAGTTCTCCCCGGTCGGCCACGGCCCCGCTGAGCCAGTGCACCCTCGGGTCGCGGCGGAACCAGGAGTCCTGCCTGCGGGCGAAGCGCTTCGTGGCCCGCACCGTCTCGGCGCGCGCCTCCTCCTCGGTGCAGGCGCCGGCGAGCGCGGACAGCACCTGCTGGTAGCCGAGCGCCCTGGAAGCGGTGACTCCGTCACGCAGCCCCGCGGCCTCCAGCGCGCGGACCTCTTCCACCAGACCGGCCTCCCACATCCGGTCCACGCGCAGCGCGATCCGCTCGTCGAGCTCGGGCCGGGCGACGTCCACGCCGATCTGGACCGTGTCGTAGACGGACTCGTGGCCGGGGAGGTTGGCGGTGAACGGACGCCCGGTGATCTCGATCACCTCGAGGGCGCGCACGATGCGGCGGCCGTTGCTGGGCAGGATCGCCTGCGCGGCGGCCGGGTCGGCGGCGGCGAGCCGGGCGTGCAGGGCGCCGGGGCCGCGCAGCGTGGCCTCGGCTTCCAGCCGGGCCCGCACCTCTGGGTCGGTGCCGGGGAACTCCATGGCGTCGAGCGCGCCCCGCACGTAGAGGCCGGAGCCTCCGACGAGCACCGGCGTACGGCCCTGGTCGAGCAGCTTGTCGATCTCGGCGCGGGCGAGGCGCTGGTACTCGGCGACGCTCGCCGTCTCGGTGACGTCCCAGATGTCGAGGAGGTGGTGCGGCACTCCGCCGCGTTCCTCGGTCGTCAGTTTTGCGGTACCGATGTCCATCCCCCGGTACAGCTGCATCGAGTCGGCGTTGACGACTTCGCCGTCGAAATGTCGGGCCAGGGCCACCCCCAGATCCGACTTTCCGGCGGCGGTGGGTCCTACGACGGCGATGACCCGCGGAGCGGGGGCTGCTTTCCTCACCGCCCCAGTCTCGCAGCCCGCCGTCAAGGCACCGCCATGTACCCGATCGAGTGAGGTGACGGGGTCTGATCGGGGTCGTTCCCTTGGCGGGGTCGCGGCCCGGCGCACGCCCGGTCGTACGCCCGGCCCGTGACCGGCGCGGGCCGGTCCGTCCCTGGTCCCGCCACGGCCCCGCCACGGCGGGAACTTCACTCACACGAGTAACGTTATATAGGAGTAGACATGGGCATTTTGGACCGGCTTCTCGGCCGCAAGAGCCAGCCGGCGACCGAAGAGGTCGCGGCCGCGGATCTGACGGCGGAGTCCGCGACGGCCGAGGAGGCCGGTACCGAGCCGGCTGCGGCCGAGGAGAAGGACACGGTGGAAGCCGTCGAGATCCCGAAGCAGCAGTCGGCGGAGGTCGCCGCGGACAGCGAGGCCGGCGAGGGTGCCCGTACGTAGCCAACGCCGATGGAAGGTGGCCCATGGGCCTGCTGGACAATCTGAAGGCCAAGCTCGCGCCCGCCAAGGACAAGGTCGGCGGCCTCGCGCAGCAGCACGAGGGCACGATCGCCCAGAACCTGGACAAGGTGGCGAAGGCCGTCGACTCCAAGACCAAGGGCAAGTACAGCGGCCAGATCTCCAGCGGCGCGGACAAGGCGAAGGACGCCCTGGGCAAGATCGCGCACAAGGACACCCCCGGCGGGCCGACGCCGCCCGCGGCTCCCTGACACGGTCCCCGGAGGGGCGCGGCGCCACCGAGAGGGTGACTGGGCGCTGTTCAGCAACGTCTACCAGTCGCTGCTGACCATGCGGACCGGGTCGGACGTCCCGGTGCCCGACGCGGCCTCC
>NZ_JBEXOV010000033.1:0-74278 GCF_040611715.1 Streptomyces sp. NPDC006544
AAGCGACGACCACCCCCTGGCTTGAACCCCAACCGCACCTGACCATTCCGCGGCGGTCGAGGCGCCTACGTCACGGCGGCGCGAAGGTGCGGGAGAGCGCGAGAGGGCGGCAGCCCTCTCGCCACACGACCTGTCACCCGACATCGCTGCGCGATCTCGACTCCGCGCTCCGAGAAGCAACGACTGCGCGCTACCACCCTCGTGACCACACCCCATTGGCGCGACAGATCAGCCAACGAGCCGGATGCTTGGATGCACCAGCCGCGCCGAGGAGGCCGTGATGTCGATTCCCACTACCGGCTACGTGAGTGTGCGAGCGGACAATCCCGATCCCGCCGCGTACACCGCCGTCAGGACGGTCACCACCTCCACCTACACGGAGGTGTTCGGTGTCGGTGTCTCCTCGTACGAGCCACCGGGTTCGGCTACGCAGCACGGCTTCATCGTCGATGTAGAGCAGCCCGCCATAAGCGGCAGCGCCCCGCCCGCATGGCCCGAGCAGGGCACCGCACGAATCGTCCTGCTTGGTGAAGCCGACGACCGGGAACAGGTCGCCACCCTGCTTGAGAAGGCACTCCGCTGCACAAGGGAAGGCACCTTGCGGGACGACCAGACCATCCTGAACATCGACCTCTCCCAGACGGACTGAGCGGAAGCGAGGAAGGCGAGCGCTGGCCACCCTTTCGGCTTCAGACGGACCGTTGCGATCCGTATCCGTTGGGTGATCTACTTCGTTCTCCACAGCGTCGTTGGGGGAGGCACCGTGCGAATAGAAACCTGTGCCGTTGAAACGGTTGAGGCCGGTCAGCTGCGGAGCAGGAGCGCCGGTGTCGCTTGCGCCTGCTGACGGGGGGCGTCGGAGCCGGCGCGGCTTTCTGTACCAGGATGCGGTCACGCTCCTTGACTGCCTCGACATGTTTGACGGCCATTGGACTGAGGTCTCCTGGGAAGACCTGGAAGACATCCTTTGCTACCGCGGCACCGTGCCCGTCTACAGGCAGGTCAAGACGGTCGAAGGACCCGGCAAGAGCCATAGTGTCGCGCGGGTCTGCCAGCCCGACTCAGCCAAGAGCCGTGAGAATCGGACGCCTGAGACGAGCTATCTCGGGAAGCTGTTCATCGGAAAACCGCTCCCTGAGGACACCCGGTTCACGTTGATCGTGAACGAGACGCCAGCAGCCGATCTGTATGAGTTCGCCTGTGAGCGTCGCGGGACGAGGGGGCCCGTCAGCGCTACGGTGCGACAGAAGATCATCGAAAAACTCGACGGGCTGAACCTTCCTGATCTGCGAGACGTCGGATGGTGCGTCGACCGCCTGGACGTACTGATCGAGGCTCGCACGAGCGACCAGGTCGAAGACGAAGCACGACGGCGCCTGACCCCGATGGTCAAGAGCTACCTCGGCCAGGAACCCTTGGTCGCCGAGGTGGATGAGGTGTTGAAGTGGCTGGTCTCGGTTCACATCGGCCGGAAGGCCGCGGAACTGCGGCCCGTTCGACACAGCGCTGACGACTTCCGGGGCCTGTTCGAGGATGCAGTTCAGCGGGTCACGGGGCAGCGTCATGACGGTGGAATGGAGCGGCTCTTGACGCTCCAGGAGAAGCTTCGGCCGGCAGGTGTTCTGGCAGAAGAAGCTGATCGACAGCATGAGGCCATGCTCGCGTTCCGCCGGCACCAGCGCGGCAGTCTGGGCATCGAGAAGCAGCGTCTTGCCGACCTGTCGGACAAGATCTACGCCATCTGCCAGCTCACCGCCGTGCAGAGACGCGGCGGGCTGATCGGAGCAGGAGAGCCGGCCTACCGGGAGACTTTCCTCGCCGTCTGCCGCCTGCCCGAAGTCGCGTCGAACGAGGTGCCGCTACATCAGGCGCTCGCTGTTCTGAGCGACATCACTGCGCGCTGCCAGAACAGGTACGAAGATGCCTCATAAGATCGGCAGCCGGGTCGTGCCGCCGCCGCACAGGGCGTGGGACCCGGACGACTCCGTGGACTTTCACGCCTCCCGCCTCCTGCTGCTCATCCACCTGTGTGGCAAGAACCCGGGCCCGTACATCGAGGGGCGAACGAAGTTCGCCAAGCTCGACTTCTTCCTGCGGTACCCAGGGTTTCTTGAGCGCGCACACGCGTTCCTCCCGCAGACGGCAGGGCAGAATCATGCCTTCGTCGCAACGGACTCCCATGAGGTTGAGGCGCCGATGGTCCGGTACCGGTACGGCCCCTGGGATCACCGCTATCGGCAGTTCCTGTTCTTCCTCACTGCCCGCGACCTGGTCACCATCACGGTCAGCCACAACCCGGAGCGGGTGAAGCTGCGTCCCTCCGGAAAGGCAGCCGCGGTTCGCCTGGCTGAGATGGAGCAGTTCCAGCCCCTGGTCCGTCGGTGCGAGGCCATGCAGGGCAACCTCGCTGCGATGTCGGGGACCGACCTGAAGAACCTCATCTACGACCTGTTCCCAGACGAGGTCGGCGACGCACCATTCCACCGGGAGATTCGCCCATGACCCACGGCACGAGCCTTGAGCGCGGCTTGCGCATCTCCAAGGTGCGGCTCATCCGCGAGAGCGGCGAATTCGACGAGTACGAATTCACCTCCGGCATGCTCAACATCCTCCACGGCGTTCGCAACAGCTCCAAGTCCACGACCTTGCGGGTCATCGACTACTGCTTGGGCGATCGCGACAACGTGACGAAGGCCCTGGGGGCTGCCGTCGCCGACGGCTACGTCGCTGTCACGACGGAGCTGAGGATCGACGGCCAGCCCTACGAGCTCTCCCGGTCCTGGGGCTACGGATCCATGGGCAAGGTCACCATCAACAACGAGCCGGTTGCGGCCACCGACTTCTCGGACTGGATCCTCGGCGTCCTGGGATGGCCGAACGTTCACATCCCGCTCGGGACCAACCCAGCGACTGCCCCCGGGCTGACGCCTCTTTCGTTCCGCAACACCCTGCGACACATCCACCGCACCGAAGAATCCTGGATCGGTTTCGCGGATAAGGAACACGAGTACGTCCGGCGCGCGGTCACCAGCCAGCTCCTGGGCTTCATCCGGCCCCGTGCTGCCGATGCGAAGGGCCAGTTCGATCTCGCCCAAGCCAAACGCAGCCTGAACGAGGCCGAAGCAGTCGACCGAGAGGTGCAGCAGAGCACCGGCCAGGCCGTCTCAGCGATCTGCGACAGCATGCAGCTGCCCCCGACCCGCTCCATGGCACAGGTTGCCGAGGCACGGCGCACAGTCACGGCGTCACTCGAAGCCGTGCGCCGCCGCAGGCAAGAGCTGACCATGCAGATCCAGAACACCGCACACGAAGAAAGAGCGGACACAGACGCTCCCGCGGGCTACGACGCCTCCCTGACCACCCGCTACGCCAGCATCACCCGAGACCTGAAGCTAGCCACAGACAATCTCGCCGCGCTGGAGCAGCTTCACGAGGAACACAGCCGGTCAGCTGAGACCGTGCGCGGCGAGATCGGCCGGATGGAGCGGCTGAGCGCGTCCGTCGGGATCTTCGGAAGTCTGCCGGTCCGGTTGTGCCCCGCATGCGAGCAGGACATCGATCCAGCCCGATATCACGCCCATGATTCCTGCTACGTCTGCTACCAGTCCGTCGATGAAGACCAGCGGCAGCGCCGGGCACGGGTTGAGATCAGGTCGCTGAAGTCGGAGCTGACCGACCTCGACGATGTCGTCACGCGTACCCTGGCCGACCTCGGCGCAGCCCGAACCCTGCAAGAGGAGTTCCAGGGCAACCAGGCCGAGCTTGCCCAGCAGCTCAACGACGAGCGGGCAGCGCAGCTCGCTCCCTTCGTTGCCGCCCTGGAAGAACTCGCCGCCCAGATCGCACGGCTAGAGCACAAGCTGACGGCGTTCCCGGCCATCGAAGCCATCTTTCAGCGCCGCGACCAGGCGCGCGAGGCTCTGATGGCCGCGCAGCAGGTTGTCAGCGAACTCGACAGCGAGCCTGCACAACCGCCGCACGCGGGCGCGTCGCCGGTGGTGCGGTGCTCGGCGTTCGCAGATCGGATGAACGAGTTCTTGGAGGAATTCCGGGGAGACGCGTGGTTGGACCGCGACGTGTCCATCCGACACTCCGACCTGACCTTCTACGTCGGTACGCGTCCGTGGGACCAAGCTCTGGGTGCCGAAGCGAAGGTGCTGTTCTTCCTCGCCTACAGCTACGCGACGCTCTTCCTTGACCGCGACCTGGACGAGGAATGCGCCTTTCCGGGCCTGCTCCTTCTCGACAACCCCTACCAGCAGGGGATCGACGAGAATGTCGTGCGCCGCGTGCTGCACAAGCTCGCGCAGGCCGCTCGCGACACCGGCACTCAAGTCATCAGCACCCAGGCACACCCGCCGAAGGCAGACGCGAAAGCCATCCGGATGATCCCCATGCCGCGGGTGTACGCCGCCCCGTAAGCGGCCGATGCATGGCCATACGAGTCCACGAAGATTCTGATCCACGCCGGGAGGCAGGACCGTAGACGATGGCCGATGCACTCCGGTGCTCCGGACTCGTGCCTGCCCCGGAGCAGTGCTAGCAGGGGCTCCTGGGCTCGCAGCGGGTGCGGCACTCGATGGGGTGGAGTTGCTCTATGCCCGGAACCGATCGGCCTGCGCAAGGGTTCCCCGACCATGAGCGACGAGAGCATGGTCACGATCGAGATCCGAGGCCACGAGAAGGCTGCACTCGAAGCGTCCCGCCGCATCTCAGACCTGTTCCTGTCCAGCGGCCCCTGCCGGTTCCGTCGAACCCCCGGCGAGCAGGACGTAGAGGTTCTCGTCTACGCGGATGTTCACCGGGACCCCGGAGAAGGCGGATACCTCGATCCGGGCGCCACGCAGGTGAGCACCCCGGACTGGGATCCGGGGTGCTCACCTGTTTCCGAAACCGTCTTCGCCTATGAGGATGGGCCGACCACGACGGGCTGACTCCCCGCTCTAGGACGTGCTCGGCTTCTCAGCGGGAGCCGCCCGACGTCGCCACTGAGGGAACCATCTCGACAGACCCGAGCCGGCCGTTCAAGTTGACGGTCGCGTCCCTGAAGTCGTAGTGGACCCCTCCGGAGCGGGCCCTCTTCTGCGTCACCTTGCGGCCGCCGTGCGCGGCGTCCACGTTGTTGAGGCTGGGAAGCTTCGCGCCCCGGGGCATCATGACGACCGCACTGGACTCGGCGAGCGTGTGGCCCTCGCGCAATGTGGCAATCCACTCCCCTTGGTTGTTGAAGGCGGAGCGGCCGTTCTTCTCGGCCTTGTGGCCCTTGAGGTTCCACTGCGGCTGCTCGGCGTCGCGGGCGTTGCGGGCGAGCAGCCAGATTCGTGCGGGCTTGGCGGCGTTGTACTGCTCGTGCTCGTACACGCACAGGGTCTCGGCGGGGCAGGCCCTGACGCCCTGGCCGGACTTGACCTTGATGTGGGGTGTGGCGGCACCGGCGGGGCCGGCCAGGGCGATGGGCAGCAGGGCCGCAGCGAGAGCAGCCACCGTCAGGAACTGGATCTTCATACCCGGACTAACTCCGCGCGCGGCTGTCCGGGCACGCCGTAATGCAAGGGCGGTCGCCATGCGCCCGCATCCCGGCAAGCACGTCGGCCGTCAGGACACCTGGAGTTTGTCCAGGGTGTCGAGTGCCAAGGCCCAGGGGTATGCGTCGACGTTGCCGTGCTTGGGCTGGTGGGGGCGGAAGCCAGCTCCGGTGCCGTCATCGAGGAGGTAGTGGACCCCCGCGCCGCGCAGGGTGGCGATGGCGGGGGCGAGAGCGGGGTGCTGGGCTTGGGCGGCGTTGATGTAGGGGAGGGCGACGACGGGCCGGTCGGGCATGCCGAGGGCTTCGGTGATGAGGCCGAGGGCGAGGGTGTCGGCGTGGCCGGCGGCCCACTTCGTCGTCGTGTTCAGCGTGACGGGGGCGACGAGGAGCGCGTCGGGGTCGGGCAGGACGTCGCTCTGGGAGGGCAGTTTGTAGGTGTGCCGGACCGGGTGTCCGGTCAGCTCCCACCAGGCGTCGAGTTCGCGCTCGCCTGCGGCTTCTTCGACGGACCAGCGGTGGGCGGCGGGGGTCAGGACGAGCGCGACGTCCCACCCGCGGGCCTGGGCGGCCTTGATGCCGGTGGTGACGTGGCGGGCCGGCGGCGCGGCGCACGAGATGACGTACAAGGTCTTGGTCACGCGGGTAGTCCACAACGCTCGGCGAGCGCGCGCAAGCGCCCCTCCCCCGATCCGGCGCCCAGGAGCCGAAGGTCTTGGACGAGTTGGTGGGTGCGGGGGCGGCCGAGGACTTCCTCGGGGGCCTCGCGCTCCGCGTCCAGGAGGGTGTCGACCGCCTTCTCGCGCTGTCCGGCCTGGGTGTAGGCGTGGGCGAGATCGGTGAGCAGGTGGGCTCGGCGCTCGCGGGGCAGGGTGGCGCGCTGGTCGGTGGTGATGGCTTGGGCGACGGCGGCTCCGGCGGCGCCTTCGTACAGCTTGACGTGGGTGGCGACGCGGTAGAGGGCGACGTTGGTGCTGCTGAACGCGGTGAACAGGGCGTTGCCGTCGGCGTCGGGCGGGAGCTGTGCGGCGTGCTCGTCGGCCTGGTCGAGGAGACCGGGGACCGCGCGGGCGGCGGCGGGTGCGCGGCGGTCGGTGAGGGTGGCGGCGGTGGCCTGGGCGATGGCGGCTTTGAGGTAGAGCATGCCGAGGGTGGACAGTCCGGCGGGGCCGCGGGGGATGAGGTCGTCGGCAAGGCGGGTGGCGGCGGCCTGGGCGAAGGCGGCTGCGGCGTGGGGTTGTCCGTCGGCGGTCAGGGCGTCGGCGAGGTGGCGGGCAGCGCTGGCTTGGATGACGGGGTCGCCGGAGCGTTCGGCGGCCAGGACGGCGCGGTGGCCGGCCAGGGCGGCAACGTCGGGTGCACCCGCCTTGATGGCGAGGGCTTCGGTCAGCTGGAGGGACATCGACAGGGCCCGGTAGGCGGCGAGCTGGTCGTCGCCCTCGTGGAGGGCGGCGGCCTGGGTCGCGTCGGTGAGCAGGCCCGGCATGCGGCCGCCGAGGCTGGTGAACGCGGCGGACGACTGGAAGAGGCGCCAGGCGTGGTGGACGGAGCGGCGCAGGGTCTCGACGTCGAGCGGGTCCGCGTCGGGGGCGGTGCCGGTGACGATGTCGTGGCGGTTGAGGACGTCCCGGATCGCTTCCATCTCGTCCGCCTGGTCGCCGGGGTCGTCGACGGTGTCGGTCAGGAGGACGGCGAGCGGGATGGCCAGGACGCGGGCGGCGGCTTCCAGGACGGACAGGCGGGGGTCGGCCTGGCGGGATCCGGCTTCGAGGTCCTGGACCCAGCGTTTGCTCTTGCCCATCAGCGCGCCGAACGCGCTCTGGGTCAGGCGGCGCCTCCCGCGCCAGCACGCGATGTTCTCTCCGATGTGTCGGCTGTCCATGAGCGCGGCTCCCGGCCGGGGAATGTGGCACGCACACTGCGTGCCTACATTCTGTTGTACTCCCCTTACGGTCCGTCCATGGCCAACTCCTCCAACGGCGCCCGGACATGGGCCGCCCTCCTCGACCCCGCCCCCGAAGTCCTCAGCGGCCTGCGCCACGGCAGATGTGTGTGGGCCGCGTGCGGATGGTCCTGGGACGCCGTCGTCATCGCGCCCCTGCAGCGAGGGCTCGAAGCCCTCGACGTCCTCCCGCTGGATCTCGACGGCGGGCACACCGTGATCGCCGACCATGCCCGTCATGAGCTCATCGTCTACATCCCCTGCGGCACCGGGGCCGTCCTCGATGGCGTCCAGGGTGTACGTGTCCTGGGACAGGGCACCGACCTGCTGGTCCCGGCCGGCGGCTACGGCACCTTCGTCGCGGCCTGGCTCAGTGGCCCCCACGACACCGAAGCCGAGGATGAACAGCTCATCGACCCCGCCCGGCTGAAGGCCGCGCTCCTGGCCGTCGATACCCGGCACCTCGCCGAGGCGGAGACGATCGAGCACGCCTTCGCCGAGTGACAGGCTCCGCCCTCCCCTACCGTTTCCAGGCCCCCGACCACTGCCTCACCGGCAGCGCACGGGGGCCTCGTACTGTTACAACGAGGCACGCACACTGCGTGCCCATCCCCGCAAGGCGCGGCCATACGGTCCGGACATGACCGACACCGCGCACACCCTCCCCGCCCTCACCGTCCCCGCATCCGAGACGGCACTGCAGCCGCAGACCGCCGGGCCGTCGTTCGGCCAGGACCTCGTCCGTACCCTCCACGCGGCCACCACCGCGGTCGGCACCCTCGCGCTCGGCGAGAACCCGGACGCCGCCAGCGACGTCGAGGTCTCCGCGTTCGCCGCCATCGTCTGCACGGGCGACACCCCCGCCGACGCCCTGGAAGCCGCCGCCGCCGTCGCCCGCCGAGCCCCCGGCCTGGAGATCCACTCCCTCGCCTGGGCCCGCACCGACGGCCCCCGCGAGGACACCTCGGAGTACAAGGTCACCCTGACCGTCACCGCCCCCGACCCTGGCACCGGTGAGCACAACGGAGCCACCCACCACACCAACCGCTCCACCCGATAGACCACCCTTCCAGAGACAGACGACGGCAGAGGGCCGGCTTCCCCTATGGGAAGCCGGCCCTCTGCCGTGTGTGCACGGTCGTCACTCGCGCGGGTGACGACGGCCCGTAGACGCTGGCTGGGGCGCTACGGTGCAGGCGGGCCTCGCTCCAGGGTGGCCGTGTTCGTCAGCGGAGAAGAGGAATCCCGTGCCCGACGCCCCCACTCCCATCGCCCCCGTGATCAATCCGGATGCGCCCGCCCCCGTCCGGACCCTGTTGGGTAACCGCAACGCGATCCTCGCCGCGGGTCCGGCAGTTCACCCCGTGGTCGCGGCGGGTCCGATCGTCCTCAAGGGTGGCCTCGTGCTCGTCGCGATGGGGCCGCTGTGGGTAGTGACCACACCGTCTGACGTGGAGCCTGTCCCCGGCACTGTCTTCGCCGGAACGGTGCACGCTGCCGCGACCCTGCACTGGATCGCAGACCTGTGGCCGTACGCCGGGGCCGCCACCCTTCTGCTCGCCGGCGTACAGGCCTTCCGCTCCGTCATGTACAGCCGCAAGCTCCGCGCCCTGAACGCGGCAGCAGAGCACTACGTGCAGGACCGGGACCTCACCAAGGACACCCGCCATCTCCTCGCCCGCGCACAGCGGGCCCAGAGCGCAATCCTCGCCTCGCAGGTCCACCGGCTCGACCTGATCGACCGCCAGCGCAACGAAGTCGTCCTCCCGGTACAGGTCTGGGAGATCGCGAGCGCCCTGCGCGACTACAGCCGGCTGTCCGACAACACGGCGGGAGACAGCTCCAGCGCGGAAGTCGTCGCTCTGCAGGCGGCCCGCCGACAAGCTCTGCGCGTCAGCCGGGACGGCGTCGAGCAGCGCATCGCGGCCCTGGAGGAGTACGCCGCGCAGGTCCGCGAGGCCGACCTGCGCTACCAGGAGCTGCAGCAGATCCAGCGCCTGGTCGAAGGCAACGACGAAGCGCTCGACCTCCTGGCCCGCACCGCAGCCGACGCTCTGGCCGTCGCGGAGATCGAGGCCATGGCCAAGGAGGCCGCCATCGTCGCGAAGACCTTCTCCACCGCCCTCGACCGGGCGTCCGCCGCCGCCGTCATCGCCCTGCCCACCCGGGCCACCGCCTGAGCGGGCAGACGGCTCACGGGCGTATTGACCCTGTGCCGCTGTTGGGGTCCGTCGTAGGCGGCAGGGACGGGCGTGCCTTCGGCGGTACCGCGTCCGGTGTGCGCGACAGTGATCATGTGAACCGCCGGACTCTCCCCCTGCTCCTCGCCGTCCTCCTGGCCACGGCGGGGTGCGTCTCCGTCGCCCCCGTCGATAACAAATCCCCGCAGGACCGCACGCAGTTCTCGGTCCCGGCCCCCGCCCCTGCGCGAGAGGCGGCTGAGGCGGCGCTGCCGCTGACGCCGCTGCCCGACAGCCGGCCACCCGCTCCCGCCGTGGTAGTCGCGCCCGAGGACACCCCGTCGGCGCCGCGCACCCGCCGGGAGCAACCCCGCACCGCGAAGGCCGACAGATCGGGCTCGGGAATCCGTACCGTACGAAAGCCTGAGCGGCTGCCAGCGAAGGCGAAGCGGTCCAGCCCCCAGCAGCACGCCCCGAAGCCGAAGGCCAAGCTGCGCAGAGTGGGGACGTCGAAGCCGGTGGTTCCCCAGCGCTCGCGCCCAGGTGCGGCACCGGTGCCGGGCCGCGTGTCCATGACCGAGCTCTGCCGTTCCTCGCAGGGGGTCACGAGTCCGGCGATCAGCCAGCTCTGCCACGGCACATACCGGTAGTCCGCCCGTGGGCGGGCGCTCTCCGACGGGTTCAGGGAATCGGCGGGGCTGGTCACACGGGAGAACGCGGCGTGACTCGCACAAACATTCGAACAGCTGGTTCAATGAGTAGATGCCGCACTTCCACTTCCCTGACGATCTCGTCGCCCTCAAGCAAGACCAGATCCGGATCTACCGCCGGCTCGCCCTCCAGCCCGCACTCGACACCGCCGTTCTGCGGCGCGAGCTGATCCGTCTCTCCTGTCTGATCAGTGCCCACCCGTTCTGGGAGCAGCGTGGTTGGAGTACCGCGGGCCGGGTGGAGCTGCAGCAGGCGGCGGAGGCCGGCCTGGATGCGGCGCGGGAGCCAGCCTGCGGTGCACGGTCGTCGTGAGCGAGCTGGAAGTCCGTCTGCAGCAGTGGCGCGCTGTGCAGGCCTGGCTCGGCTGGCAGCAGCGCCAGGCCGATCAGGCCATCCGCGATCTGGAGGCGCAGCTGGCCGCTGCCTCCTTCCACCAGGCCGGACCGCGGCAGCCCGCGTCCCGTCGGCCCCCGCCGCCGGCCGTGGTGGTGGCCCGCCCGGAGTGGATGGTGACGTCGATGCGGAGCGCTCACGGCCCGAAGCCGCTGAACGTCCACGTTGGCAGCTGCACCTTCGACGACTACGGGAAGGCGATCAGCCGTGATGAGGCCCGGAGGCTGATCACTGAAGGTGTGGAGCCGTGTCCGTTCTGCAGTCCCGAGAACGCGCTCGGCATGACCGGCTGAACCCTCAGTTCGAGGTCTGACTGCCCGGCAGTGACACTCAGGC
The DNA here is from genome assembly GCF_040611715.1 of Streptomyces sp. NPDC006544. Classification (NCBI taxonomy): domain Bacteria; kingdom Bacillati; phylum Actinomycetota; class Actinomycetes; order Kitasatosporales; family Streptomycetaceae; genus Streptomyces; species Streptomyces sp. NPDC006544. The sequence goes on from NZ_JBEXOV010000033.1 coordinate 11,087, forward strand.
CCACCTTGCCGTCCTGGGCTGTCGCATTAGCGTTCGCGGGCCTTGCGGCGAGCACCAGGGCCGCCACTGTCAGTGCGTAGATCGTCTTTCGCATGCCAACTCAACCGAGCACGCGACGGGAAGATCACCCAGGGTGCGCCGAGACGCACCAAGGTGCGCCACCCGTCGTGCTCGTGTGCCGGCTAACAGTAGGGTTGGCGCGTGGACATTTCCTCGCTCTCACGTCCCTTCCGGCTGCTCGTGACGGGCGGAGGAACCGGCGGTCACACATACCCCGCCCTGACGGCGATCCGTACCCTGCAAGGCCGCCTCGCGGCTGCGGGCGGCACGCTGGATGTCCTGTGGATCGGGACGGCGGACGGTCTCGAAGCGCGTGTCGCCCCGGCGGAGGGCATCGCGTTCCAGACGGTGGCCACGGGGAAGATCCGACGTTCGTCGAATCCGCTCAAAATGCTGTCCGCCGCGAACGTGAAGGACATGGCCCGGGTGCCGCTCGGCGTGGCTCAGGCCCGGTCGATCGTGTCAGGCTTCCAGCCGGACGTGGTCCTGGCGACGGGCGGGTACGTCGCGGTCCCGGCCGGGCTGGCCGCGCGTCTGTGCCGTGTTCCGCTGGTCCTGCACGAGCAGACCGTGCGGCTCGGGCTGGCCAACCGGAAGCTCGCGAGTTCGGCGACGCGGATCGCGGTGTCCTCGGAGTCCTCGCTGCCTCTGCTGCCCGCCGAATTGCGTGAGCGCGCGGTCGTCACCGGGAACCCAGTGCGGCCGGAAGTACTGGGCGGCCACGCGGACAAGGCGGTCGAGGCACTGGCCCTGTACGGGTTCGACCGGCGTCTGCCGACGGTCTACGTCACCGGCGGAGCCCAGGGTGCCCAGCAGATCAACGGTGTCGTTCGTGAAGTGCTGCCCTGGCTCCTGGGGCACGCGAACGTGATTCACCAGTGCGGTCCGGCGAACGTGGACGAACTCCGTTCGGCCGCCGCCGGGCTGGACCCGGTCCTGGCCGGCCGCTACCACCTGACGGGGTTCCTCGGGGCGGAGCTGCCGGACGTGCTGGCGCTGGCCGACGTCGTGGTGTCGCGGAGCGGGGCCGGGACGCTGGCGGAGCTGACCGCGCTCGGCAAGCCCGCGGTGTTCATCCCGCTCGCCACGTCGGCCGGGAACGAGCAGGCCCACAACGCCCAGCACCTGGCTGACGCGGGGGCGGCGCTCGCGCTGCTCGGCGAGGTCACCGGCCCCGCTCTGCAGAACGCGGTGGGCCCGCTCCTGACCGACCCCGCCCTGCGGGCGGCGATGGCTGAGCGGGCCCGGACGTACGGGCGGCCGGATGCGGCGGACAGGCTCGTGGACGTGGTGCTGTCCGCCGCATCCGCCTGAATCAGCCGGACTGCTGGCGTCGGCGTCCGGTATACAGGGCTGTGCCCGCCTCGATCACCACGGAGCAGGCATTGAACGTGCTCTCGTCCTGGCCCATCGGGTCGGGAACGTCGCGGCCCGGCAGGTAGAGGCTCAGCTTGTGAGCGTTGTGGCCGTCGTCGATCGCGCGGAGCGTGTCGAGGACGGCGGCATCCATCGCGAGGACGTCATCCGCCCACTCCAGGTCCTCCATGGTGATCTGGCGGCCGCGGTGGTGGGTGAGGTCGAGTCCGAGCCGCCGGGCCGCGTTGATCATGGACGGGTTGGCGGGCTGGTCCTGCCATTTGCCGATCAGTCCGGCGGAGCGGACCGTTACCGCCGTCCCGCCCCTGCGGGTGAGCGCGACCTGGGCGAACGGGCTGCGGCAGTAGTTCCCCAGGCATACGGTCAGGAGCTTGCGCATCACGCTCCTCCGGCGGACTTGAGGGCCTGTTCGAGCGCGGTCACCACGAGGTTGATGTCCGTCTCGGTGAGGTGCTGGTGGAAGGGCAGGCTGAGGATCTCGCTGCCTGCCTGTTCGGTGGCTGGCAGGGAGCGGTGCCAGGCGGCGAACGCGGGCTGAGTGTGGTTGGGCGGGTAGTGGACGCCGACACCGATGTCCTGACCCCGGAGGTTGGCGAACACCTCGTCGCGGTGGGGGATCCGGACCTGGCACAGGTGCGGCACGGCGTGCTCCACGTCGACGTCGATGAGCGTCACGCCGTTCAGTGGGGCGAGGGCGTCGCGGTAGGTGCGCCACAGGTGGCGGCGGGTGTCCTCGGCGGCCTGGAAGCCGTCGAGCTGGACCAGGCCGATGGCGGCGTTGATGGCTGAGAGCTGGTAGCGCAGGCCGAAGCCGTCCACGCGGTAGCTGGTGGTGTTCGCTCGTTCGCCCTGGGACTGGACCACGCCAAGGAGTCGGATCCTTCGGATCGTGTCGGCTTCCGCCGGCGTGCGGGGGATGACCATGCCGCCCTGGCCGCAGGTGAGGTTCTTGATCGGCCCGAACGAGAAGCAGGTCAGTACCGCCTCGTTCGCCCCGACACGGCGGGTGCCGTGTCGGGAGCCGAACGCGTGTGCCGCATCCTCGATGACGGTGACGCCTCGTTCGTCGAGTTCCTCCTGGACGGTGGAGAGATCGACGGTCCGGCCGCCGAACAGGACCGGTACGACGGCGGCCGTCGTGTCGGTGACGGCGTCCATGACGAGCTGGTCGCTGACGCACAGGGTGGCGGAGTCGATGTCGACGAAGTGCGGGGTGGCGCCGACGGCCAGGACGGCCTGCACGGTCGCGCAGAACGTCATAGACGGCACGATCACCTCGTGGCCGGGTCCGATCCCTGCGGCGAGCAGGGCGGTGTGGAGGGCCGCGGTGCCGGAGGCGACAGCCACGGCGTCGGGGACGCCGAGGAAGTCGGCGATCCGATGCTCGAACTCCTCGGTGACGTCGGAGTGTCCGTACTGCCCGCTCTCCAGGACCCGGACGATCGCCTCGGTCTCCCGCCCATACAGGTAGGGGCTGGCGTTGCGCCGGGCATCGGGCCTCGCTGATGCGCTCACGGTGCTTCTCCTTCTCCTGCGGCCGTGCGCTCAAGCTCGGCGACGTCGCCGACGGCCAGGGTCTCGATGTAGTTGGTCAAGAACACGCCGGTCCGGTAGGTGAGGCGGCCGTGGTCAACCGGCAGGCCGAACAGGCCGTTGACCATCTGGCCGACCAGGTCCGCGCCGGCCGCCTCAGTCAGGGGGAAGCCGCCGGCGACCCGCAGGTTCAGCTCGGTGATCGTGATCGTGCTGTCGCCGGAGACGAATCCCTGCACGCAGCAGAGGCCGCGGGCGCCGACGGCGCTCAGCGTCTGTTCCACGAGGTCGCGTACGTCCGGGTCGTTGAAGGTGGTGGACACGGCGGCGAGGCCCGCCTTGACGAGATCGCGGCGGCGCAGGATGACCGAGGCGTGTCCGGTCCGGTCCACCAGGCAGTCCGCGGTGAACTCGGAGCCGTAGATCCGCTCCTGCACGATCGGCTCCGGGACGAGCTGGCACAGCACGCGCGCGTGCTCCCGGCGTCGGACGAAGTGGACGTTCTGCGCGCCGTGACCGCGCCGGGGCTTGACGACCAGCTCGGCACCGTCGGGAACCTGGTCGATGTCCTGCGGCTGCCAGGTGCGTGGGGTCGCGATGCCGTGCTCGGTCAGCACCGTGTGGAAGCGGGCCTTGTCGGTGCAGGCGCGCACCGTCCAGGCGTCCGGCAGCCAGAGGCGCACGCCGTTGGCATCCAGTTGGGGCACCATCTGCGTCAAGGGTTCCAGGTCCGGCTCGATGCCGGCCACCACGGCCTCCACTGCCAGATCCCGGCACAGGCTGGCCATGACACGGGGGTAGTCGGGGTCGCTGGCGAGGGGGATGACCTGGGGCACTACGGAGGGCAGCAGGAACCCGGGGGCGAGTCGGTTCGCGTCGGCGGCGATGACTGTGTGGCCGAGGCGGAGGAGCCTGCGGGTCAGCCCGAAGCCTGGATTGGCGCCGACACCGGTCACCAGGATCCTGCGCGGGGTGGGCTGGTCAGTGGGCATGGGCTTCCTCTCGGGCGGGTGTGATCGCGTCCGTGGCGCGGGCCGTGTGCGGGGTGCGCGTCAGCGGCGCCCAGCGGTCGGGGTTGCGCCGGTACCAGTCGACGGTTTCGGCCAGGCCCTCGTCGAGGTCGCGGGTCGGCCGGAAGCCGAGAGCGGCGATCTTGTCCCAGTGCATCGAGTACCGCAGGTCGTTGGCCTGCCGGTCGGGAATGTAGGTGACCGAGTCCCCGTCCTTGCCGCACAGGGCCAGGAGTTTGGCGGTCAGGTCGCGGACGGTGAGGTCGGTGCCGCCGCCCAGGTTGTAGATCTCGCCGGGCTTCCCTTCGCGCAGCACGAGTTCGATTCCGGCGCAGTTGTCTTCGACGTGCAGCCAGTTCCGAACGTGCTGTCCGTGGCCGTGCAGGGTCACCTTCTCCCCTTGGAGGAGGCGGGTGGTGAAGAGGGGGATGACCTTCTCGGGGAATTGGTGGGGCCCGTAGTTGTTCGAGCTGCGGGTCACGCAGGCGGGCAGGCCGTAGGTCTGGAAGTGGCTGAGCGCGACGAGGTCGCTGGCGGCCTTTGACGCGGCGTAAGGGACGCCGGGTTGTACGGGGTCTTCCTCGCTCGCGGAGCCTTCGGCGAGCGATCCGTAGACCTCGTCCGTCGAGACGTGTACGAACTTGTCGATCCCGTGGCGGCCGGCGGAGGCGGCGAGGGTCTGGGTGCCCAGGACGTTGGTCGTGAGGAAGTTGTCGGCCGTGGTGAGGGAGCGGTCGACGTGGGACTCGGCGGCGAAGTGGACGACGGCGGTGTGCCGGGCCATGAGCTCGTCCACGAGGGGGCCGTCGAGGATGTTGCCGTGGACGAACGTGAGCCGTGGGTCGAGGAAGGCCTCCCCCAGGTTCTCGGGGTGGCCGGCGTAGGTGAGCGCGTCCAGGACGGTCACCCTAGACACGTCGTCCCGGCGCAGGATCCGCCGGACGAAGTGCGAACCGATGAATCCGGCACCGCCGGTGACGAGGACTTCGTACATCTGACACCCACCTTGGTCGTGGACCGGGAAGCGACGACGGACCCCCCCCCTTGGAGTTCGGGAGTGCGAGCTTTGCGGTGGGGCGCCGTCTGCATCCAGAGAACCGCCGGAGCTGGTGCGGGCGGGAGGCGAACTAGGGGGGCGAACAACGCACATGCGGTTCCCCTGCGTCGTCCTCGCGTCCTAGGCTCGGATCCCGCACCCGCGGCATCCACGTCGCAGGACACCGGCTGGCATAAGGGGGCTCGGTGGCGCCCACGAAGGACCGCCAGGGCGATCCCAACGAGGATCTGGCCCGGCTCGTCAAGCAGGCCGGCGCGAGCCACAAGTCCCTGGCCGCGCAGATCAACAAGCTCGGGGCCGCGGCCGGGGTTCCGCTCCGGTACGAGCACACCAGTGTCGCCAGATGGGTGAATCTCGGAATGATCCCGCGCGGCCGGACACCGGAGTTCCTGGCCGCTGCGCTGGGCGAACGCCTCGGCAGAGCGGTGAGCGTGACCGAGATCGGCATGTACAGCAGGTCGGGCGGAAACCCTGACATGGGGTTGGATTTCGCCCGCGACCCCGTCGACGCGATCCGCGTCGCCGCCACCTACTGGAGAACCGTGGACCGCTCCCGCCGCCAGCTCATCAGCAACGGCTTCGCCATCGCCGCCTTCGCCACCCCCGTCACCCGCTGGCTGGCCAAACCGACCGACGCCCCCACCGCACACGAAGGCGGACGGCAAGTCGGCCGCAGCGACCTCGACGAACTGTGGAAGGCCGCCGACGAAGCCCGCCTGTGGGACTCCCGGTTCGGCGGCGGGAACTGGAAGGCCAGCTCCGTCACCGAATGCCTGCGCCTGAGCGCCGCACCGCTGCTGACCGGCACCTACACCGAGACCATCGGGCGCGAGCTGTTCGCGGCGACCGCCGAGCTGTCGCGGGTCGTGGGCTGGTCAGCGGTCGACACCGGCCACCACGACGTGGCCCAGCGCCACTTCGTCCAGGCCCTGCGCCTGGCACGGGCCGCGGGGAATGTGGAGAGCGGCTGCTACGTGCTGGCCACCATGGCGCTCCAGGCCTTCCTGCGCGGCCATCCGGAAGAAGCCGCCGACATGGCCGAAGGCGCCTACGAGCGCGGCCTCGGCCACGCCGCGCCGCGGGTGCTGGCCTTCGCGAAGCTGGCCGAGGCCCGCGCCCACGGACGCACCGGGAACGCCAAGGCGGCCAAGGCCGCGCTCGGCCGCACGGAGGAACTGCTCGACTCCATCCGGCCGGGCAGCCACGACCCGGAGCAGCTCGCCTACATGACCCACGCACGGCTAGCCGCCGACGCCACCGAGGTACACCGCGACCTCGACGACCCCAAGGGAGCCTTCGCCTGGAACGAGCTGGCCGAGCCCATGCCGGCGGACCGCTTCACCCGCGCCACCGGCATCCGTATGGCCGTCCTGGCCACCAGCCACCTCCAGAACCGCGAACTCGAACGCGGCCTCACCTCCGCGAACACCTCGCTGCGCATCCTCAGCAATGTCCACTCCTCGCGCGCCCACAGCTATCTCCATGACGTGACCCGTGCCCTCGCACCGTGGAAGGCACAGCCCGAGGTAGCTGAACTCATCCACCGCACGCGCACCGAGCTTCCTGCCGCAGCCTGATCAGCAAAACGGGCGTGGCGCGTTGTCAGGGCGTCGGGTGTTGTGTGGAATGGCGGTCACCGGTCTTCAGGAGGCCGTGCCCTGGCGCTCACCCGACCTTGCGAGTGCCCTTGCCGGGGGCAGAAGCGGGCTCCGTCCACACCGACAGCATCATCCAGCCCGCGACCCTGCCGCGCGCCGGTGTCGGGACGGCCCTGCGGCTGAGGTTGGCATGGGTATCACCGCACTCCGGCGCGACGCCGAGCTGCTGTCCCTCTACACCGGACTCCCCTACCAGCGTGCGCTCGGCGTCGCCGGGGCTGTGCCTCGGCGTCAAGGCCTGATCCCCACCCCGGGACCTCAGCAAGAGCGCCTCGAACGGTGGCTTCTGCGACGTCTGGCCTGGCCTTCGTGCGACCCCGTGTATCCGTGGGGGATCAAGTGGGTGCATCCCACGGCGGACGGCCTGACCGTACGGTTCGAAGGGGACAGCATGGCCAGGGAGCTGGCCCGTGTGCTGCCACCGCGGGCCGACGCGGCCGGCGAGCTGCACGGCATTCCCGGGGCGCGGTTCTCGCCGCCGTCAGCTAAGGGCATCACCATGATCTGGCTGGGGACCTCGGCCCGCATTCTGCTGACCGGGATCACCCCTGCGGCCTGGAAGTCCGCGCTCGCCGCCGAGGAGCGGGAAGCGAGGGAGTGCGAGCTGGTGTCGTGCTACCGCTCGTCGCCGACCTCCTGGACAGAGCACGAGCGGGACTACGTCGAAGGCGACGGGGCGCTCTTGACGCCCCGGGCCACCCGAACCGCGTCCACGGCATGGCTGGCCAGCGGCCTGCTCCGGCGGGTCGGGCTGTGGCGTACTCCGGGCGTCCCGCTGTCCACCACGTCGTGGGTGAATCCCGCCCGCTCCGGGGAACAGTGGATCATCGACCACATCCATGAGCCCACAGCCACAACAGCGCGTCACGGCACGTTCGTCCGGTTGCTGGCCGGCCCGGGCTGGGGCTTGCCCCTGGAAGTGGTGGACTGCTGGTGCCGCTGCCCGGCGGAGATGTGCGTCGTCACGATGGTCAGCCCGTCCGGCGCTCCCGGTGAACTGGAGCTCCGCTTCCCCCGCCGGATCAGCCCTCACTTCTTCGCCGAGCACGACCCGGATCTGTACAGCGCCAAACTGCGCGTTCCGGTGAGGATCCCCCGTCGGCTGCTGCCTCGCGCGGCGGCCCCTGAGCACACTTGGAAGCCGGCCTCGGGTGCACAGGCCATGGGGACCCCGCTGGTTCGGCGTCCCCACAGCGGCTTCTAACCCTCGGGACAGGTTCGGGATGCGGCGAGCAGCCTCTGCGCCGTCCGTTGGCCGACCTGGTAGCGCTCGGCGATCTCGGCGGTGGTCACCTGTCCCAGGAGGAGAAGGGCGGCGGCCTCCGTTACGCGGGGATCGTGTCGGTGGCGCTGGCCTCGGTCGCGGAGAACGCCGGGCTGTCGGCCGGGGTTGTGGTGACGCTGGTCTGCGGAGTCGCGACGGGCATCAAGGCTCCGGCGCACCCACCACGTTCGGCCGTGGCGCTCGGTGCCTGCGGGGAGGTAGCCGGTGGCGGCATATGCGCGGACGGTGGTGGCGTCGATGCCGAGGACCGACGCGGCCTCCTTGTCGCTGAGGAGGTCGTCGGGGTGGACGGCGTCCTTGGCTGGGCGCGGGGGGATGGGTGCGCCCTTGACGTAGGCGGTGGCCTGGGCGGCGTCGTAGAGGCGCAGCCTCTCACCGGGGTTGAGGACGGGGACGCGGGCGCGGAAGTCGGCGCCGTGGCGTCGCCGCCAGGTGTACACGGGCAGGCCGCTCGCGGTAGCGATGTCGTCCTCGGTCATGGTGCGGCGTCCCTGGGGGATCATCCGTGGCTCTCCTTCGGTATGCGGGTCCAGCGTGCCGTACGCCGGACCCGGGCGGATACAGATGGTTCGGGGCCGATGGGCACGGCTCGTCTTGCCGTACGGGGTATGGGCGTCGGTGCCACGACGGGCTTGAACAGAGGCGCCGCGGCGGTGCGCACCGGGCGGTGGCCAGCGGACCGGGTGTCGCCCGGCGGCCTGGCCCTGCTGCTGCGTGCGCGGCCAGGGGCGGGCCCCCGGTCTGCCGTCGCGCTCCCCCGTTGGGTGCGGTCCGGTGCGGTGGACCACCGGGGTGCGCACAGGGGATGGCCGGCGGACCGGGTGTCGCTGGGCGTCCCAAGCCGGGTTCCGGCGTGCGCGGCCAGGGTCGGGCCCCCGGGGCGGCCGTCGCATCGCCCCTTTGTTTTGGGTCATGGCGGTGCCCGGCCGGGTTCGTGGCTCCGGCCGGGCAGGGTCCATCAGGAGGGGCTGTCGCCGTGCTGCTGGGGGATGGTGAGCGGCCGGGGCTCGGCCTCGGCGGTGAACTGGGCGAGCGCGGCGCAGGCGGTGGTCAGCGCGCACCAGCCCGGGATGTGGTGCGCAGAAGCGGCGAGCAGGTCGGCCATGGCACCGGCGAAGGCCTTGTCGTCCAGCCCGTCTACGGGGGCGGGCCGTTCCGTGGTGCGTGCGTAGATCAAGGCGCGGTGGAGGATGTCGACGGCGTCGTGGTGGTCGGCGGTCGCGGCGTGCATGACTTCGCGGACGGCTCCGGTGAACGCGGTCTGTGTCCGTGTGGGCTCCACGTGGCCTCGGGACCAGGCGGTCTCCGCCACCAATGCCACGCCTCGGTCGATGTCCGTCGGGTTGTCTACGTGGTCGTAGAGATCCATGTAGGTGTGGACGGTCGCCAGCCCGGTGAGGGCGTAGGTGTCCCGGAGTGCGTCCCGGGCTGCGGTGACGGCTGCGTCCGCGTCCGTGTCCGGGTCGGCGTAGGTCCTGGTGACCTGGGTGTCTGTCATGGTGTTCCTCCGTGCGGTGTGGGGGGTGGGTGGGGCGGACCGGCCGCCCCACCCGACGAAGTTGATTTACAGCGGTAGGTGACAGGTCAGAGGACGGCGGCGACTCGGGCGCCGAGCCACTGGGCGACGTTGCAGCTCACGGCGTTGCCCGCCTGCTGGGTCTGCTCCGTCTTGTTGCCGCGCATGATGTAGTCGCCGGGGAACCGCTGGGCCGCCAACTGCTCGCGCGGCTGAAGCATCCGAAAATTGCAGTCCTCGACGCTGAGGGCCTGCTCGATGGCCGTGTCGGCAGGGGTGAGGACTCCGGCGGAGTCTCGGGTGGCGAGGGTGAGCATCGGCTCGCTGGTGGGCTTGGCGGTGCCCTTGCGGTAGGGGATGACGAGTCCGTGGTGTCGGCCCCGGGCGGCGAACGTGGCGAGCGGGCGTTCCACGGTGTCGACGCGGCCGTTGCGGCGCATGGTGACGACGTACGGCATGGTGACCAAGGCCTCGGAGTCGCGGGTGGTGCGGGTCCTCATCGGCTCCGCGAGGCCGGTGGGGGTGTCGTTCCAGCTGCCGCCAGCAGGAACGAGCATGCCGTGGCGGCTGGGGACGAGGAGGCCTTCGCCGACCTTGCGGGTCCGCGACGGAAGGGGGCCCTGCTCGGGAAGCATCGCGCGGCCGTCATGGCCGGAGTGATTGAGGGTGAGGAGGCTGGCGCGCTGCGGGTACTGCTGGAGGCCCTTCTCGATGCGTTCCATGGTCTTGGCTGCCAGGGGGCGGGTCCGGTCGCCGATCCTCGTGCCGAGGTTGGTCCAGTCGATCGCTGCGGCGGCCGGTCGGGTGTAGGGCTCGACCAGGGAGTTGCGGCACCGGGTGTTGGGGCACTGGTAGTCGTACTGGCGGGCGTACTTCCCGATGGTGCGGCCCTTGCGCCAGGCCTGGACGCCTTCGACGTCCTCGCCGCATCCAGCGCACCAGGCGAGCGGCCGGGGGCGCAGGTCCGGCATGGGGATGCCGGTCCGCGTGAACACGATGTAGATGCGGTCGCGCCACTGCGGGGCGTGGAGGTTGTCGGGTCCGCCGACGTGGGCGGAGCTGACTGAGACCACCTGACTGTTGTAGCCGAGGAGCTCGATGCCCTGGACCCACCAGCGGAAAAGCCGCCAGTCGGTGGCGAATTCGGTCACGTTTTCACACAGGATCGCCTTGTAGTAGTGGACCTCGGCGGCCCGCATCACGTCGTAGGCGGTCGCGCGCGTGCGCGTGAACGCCTGCGGATCGGCGGGCTCGTAGTCGTCGTCGCCGATGCCGATCTGCCCGTCTTGCACGCTGCGGCGGGTGCCTCCGGCGGGGCTGATCTCCGTACAGATGGGGGAGGCCCACAGGATGTCCGTGGTGGGCAGGCGGCGCATGTCGTAGTTGTTGATGTCGGCGCAGATGTGGTCCGCGTCGCGGTGGTTGGCGCTGTGGGTCTCGATGGCGACCTTGGAGTGGTTGGCGGCGAGCTTGAGCTCGTAGCCAGCGGCCACGAGACCCGTACTAGAGCCTCCGGCGCCGCAGAAGATGTCCGTTGCAGTCAGGGACATGACAGCTCTCATTCCGTGGTGATGGGTTTCTGACGGGCTGCCAGGGTGGGTACCGACCACCCTTGGCGACATGGACAACTTTACAGCAATAGCGGACATCGGGGCGGTGTTTTCGCAGCTCAAACGGGTGATTCACGCATCCGGAAGAGGCCGGTAAGACCCGGCGGCGGCTCGCCGATGTGCCGGGCCGAGCGGGGTGGGTCCCTCGTTGGGCGGCGCTCTCGGGGGCCCTGCGGGCGGGTGGGGGTGGCGGAGCTTGCGGAGCCGGCCCCGCCCGGTCGTAGGGCATGGTGCGGAGGGGCGTCCAACGAGGGACCCACCCCGCGCACCACCCCCTGCTCCCCCACTCGGCGCGCGCTGTAGTCCCCCCCTCAGCAGGGTGGCCGGGGGTGTGGGGGCGGAGCCCCCGCTGCCTGAACCCGAACCGTCGCGGCGCACGGTCTGTCAGCGCGGCTTGCGACACTCGGCGTTGACTCTCTTCAGGCAGACGGGACCGAGATGGCGCAGACCTTCAAACTCAACGTCAACATGGGCAGCACCCATATACGCGACATCTCGCTCACGACGGGGATGATCATGGGCAGCGATGCGCGCAGCGACGCCCATGGCCACCACATGAGCCTCGACGTCCCAGCCGTCATGGAGATCCTGCGCGCCGTCTCCTCCGGCGCGTGCACCGCCGACGAGGCCCGTGCCACGCTCAGCCGCTGTGTGACCCAGATAAGGAAACAGCTCAACGCTGAGCATGACGAGATGCTCTGGTTGATGGAGGAGCCCCGCCCTCGCGGCACCGGGCGCCGGCCGGTCGACCGCCGAGCGGTGTACGCGATTTCCTCCGAGCACGAGCCGAAGATCATCAAGATCGGCGTGGCCGGAGATGTCGCCGCCCGGCTCAACAACCTGCAGACCGCTTCCAGCTCCAAGCTCGTGGTGCGCTGGACCACGGGCGGGCCCCACGGCCCGCGCCGCTGGACTGAGAACGGGACCCTCAGCGACTGCAACCGCGGCGTCCCCTTGGAAGAGGGCCTCCACAAGGTGTTCAGCGGCCGCCGGATGTCAGGGGAATGGTTCGACTTCCGCGATACGGAGGATCCCGTCGCCGTGATCCGGGAGGCCTGCGCCGACGTGCTGGCCGACCTGGAGGAGTGGGAAGCGTTCCCGGAGTAGCACGCGCCCACCAACGCGTGGGCCCGGCTGCGGTACCGCGGCCGGGCCCACGCGTTCAGCGTCCCGGCCGGGGGCCGCGCTTGGGATCGGCCGCTGTCCGTCGCAGGTGTCCCGGCTGGTCGGCCGGGGCACCCCTGGGCTTCGGCGGCTTTCGGACCGTGGTCGAGCGGGACCTTGCAGCGTTGACCTTCACCTCGGCGGCGGCCAGGCCGTCGCCCAGCTTGCGCATGCGCTTCTGGAGCTCGGATTCGTCGCCGCGCGGAGGACCGGCAGGACGCCCGTAGCGGTCGGCTGCCTCGTGGAGTCGGTCCATGCAGGCGGCCGGCTCCGGTTCGTGACCGCGTAGACGGTCGGCCGCGCGCGTCGCCAGGTTGGCGATTCGCTCGCAGATCCGGATGGAGGTCTTCTTCCACCAGGCCTGCACACGGCCGTCGCCCATGATCTTCTCGAAACAGGCGCCGGTCTGCCGCGCGATGGCCTGCCGCAGGTTCCGGGCCGCACCGCGCACGGTCTGGATGTCCTGCCACTCGGGTGTCGCGTGCAGTGCGGCCTGGTGCTGGTCCGCAGCGGCGAGGGCCCTATTAACAGCGGCGGCGTCCCGACCAGGAGCCGCTCCAGGAGCATCGTCAAGCGATCCGCTCCCTGCCGCGTTCCCCTCAGCGGCAGGAGCCACGGGCTGGATAGCCGTGGGGCCGGCAAGCGCCTGTTCCAGAGCGGTCAGCTCGTCGTGGAGCGCTTCCCGGAGGTCGTGAGCGACACCTCCGTTGGCCAGGACCGCGGCCTCCCATGCGTCCTGGAGTGCGCTGATGTCGCTGAGGAGATCCGTGTCGGCGACATCGGACTCGTAGGAGGTGAGGTCGTCGGGATCGGGCCCGGTCCACAGGGGCAGGTCCGCCTGCGGGGTGGCTTCCCCTGCGGGCTCCACCGGCGCAGGCTCCGGGACGCTCGGCGGGTCGGCCTCGGGCTGCTCCGTTACCACCGCGCCCTGCTCATCGCCTGCTGGCACGGGAGTGGTGGCGATGTCCTCCAGAGCGTTCGATGAAGCGGCCGATTCCGCCAACTCCTCGGGGTGCGGAGTCGGTGCCGGGTCCGCATCGGCTTCGGGACGATCGTCGGCGGGGACCGCCAGGTCTGGTGCCAGTGCCGGTCCGGCTTCGGGGGCGTCCGGGATCGGCCGCGGTGGAGTGGGTCCAGATGTTGCGCTGGCGTCCAGGTCCTGTTCCGGTGTCGCAAGCACCGGCTCGCCCGCATCGGCGCGCTGCTCCTGGTCGGTGGCGACGGTGGTGAGCGGCGGCTGTTGCGCTTGGTCGACCGCGACCACCGGCTCGGTGGGGGGCTCGGCCTCCGGCTCCACGGTCGGCTCGACGTCCGGGACAGCGGCGACCTCGACCACCGGTTCCACGGCCGGCTCGACGTCCGGGACGGCGGCGACCTCGACCACCGGGACGGCGGTCTGCCGAAGCGTCTCCCGCTCTTCTCGAACTGCTGCGGCCGTGGCCTGCAGGCGCGCTTCCAGGCGCCGGGCATCACGTGCGAGGTGGTACAGCGGAAAGATCATGTGCTGTCGCTCGGGCCCGGGAACGGCGGGCAAGTAGGAGGCCCAGGTCATGGCCGCCGCGTCCACGGCATTCAGCCGCTCTTCCATCTGGTTCACGTACAGCGCCTCCTGGGGCGCGGCAGCAAGGCCGTCAAGCGCACCGGTGACGGCCTGCAGGTGGCGGTCGTCCTCGTACGTGGTCGGCCAGGCTCGCGCTGCCGCCTCGGTGATCGCGTCCCGGTGCCGGGCCGCCACTGCGGCCATCTCGACGCGCACGACGTCCGCGCGGGTGGCTGTCTCGGTGTCCTGGGCCGGGGCGGGCGCCTCTCCGTATTCGGCGCCGTAGCCGATCGAGTAGAGGATCGCGCTGTGGTGCGCTGCCTCCTGGGGTGTGGCGACCGGCGGTGTGAGGTCGAATTCGGTTGCGGGATCCGTGATCTGCCCGTACCAGCCTCCTCCGGCTGCCGAGTAGCGCACGACGGCGAACTCGGCTCGTCCTTCGAGCACCTCGCCGTAGTCCGGTTCCTGGCCGATCTCGCCCGACATGCGCAGGCTGAACCGCGCGTCCTCGTCCAGAGCCGTCGTGCGGACGTACTGCTCCGGCGCGGAGTTGGGTACCTCCGCTTCCAGCTCCATTTCCGGGTCCGGCGGGAGGTCCGGCTCCAGCTGCGGTTCGGGCGGGTCGGGGAACGCGACGGCCGGCTCGTCAGCCGCGTCGCGGTGGTCGGCCTCGGTCCGCTCTTCGCGTTCCGCGCGCGTGGCCTCCAGGGCCGCGCGCATGTGGTCCTTCAGTCGGGTGGTGTCGTAGAGGAGGTGGGCAAGGCGGAAGCCCACGTGCTGGCGCTCCGGAGCAGCGGGATCCTCGGACAGGGTGCCGCGAAGCGCGGTCGCAGCCTGCTCGACCGCTTCCAGGTCTGCTGCCATCTGGCGTGCGCCCGCCGTGTTGATCAGGGCGTTCTGCATCTCGAAGAGTCGCTCGACCAGGTGCTGGAGGTGCGGGTTGCTGCCGTAGGTCGTGGGCCAGGCCCGCGCCGCCGCTGCGGTAATCAGGTCGCGGTTCATGCTGGCGGCATCGCGCAGGGCCGTGCGTACGACGTCGGCTCGTGACAGCCGGCCCACGTTCTGCGCGTCGGGGATCGGCTCCCCGTACGGAACCGCGGTGAGCGCCGAGAAGTAGACGGCTCCTTCGTGCGCGGCCTGGAAGGGCGTCGCGACCAGGGAGGTGACGTCGGCGGGCAGGCCTTCGGCGGATAGGCGGGCGAACCATCCCCCGCCTTGACTCGGCCGCACGGCGGCGATGACGGTGTCCCGGTACACCAGCTCGCCGGACTCCGGCGGCTGGCCGTCCCAGCCGTACAGCCGCAGCGCGAACTCCGGATCCATGGGGAGGGCGGTGGTCTCGGTGTACCGCTCGGGCTCCGGAGGATCCTCCACGTCCGGGGCGACCGGCTCGGTGTCAGGCGTCACCGTCATGTCCTGCTCCTCCAGATCATCGGCAGGCGCGACCGCCGGGTCGGGGCTGGGCGGGGCTTCCGCTCGGGTCTCGGCTGCCGTTTCCCCTTCAACAGGGCTGGCGCCCTGCGGCACCAACTCCTCGGAGTCGGGGGCCGGGGCCTCCGGCGCCGGTGCGTCCGTGGCAATCGGGCGGTCCTCGGAGATCGGGGCTTCTCCCGACGCCGCGGGGGTGTCCGGACGGTCCGTCTCCTCGTCGTCGCCGTCGGGCTCGGCCGGTGGCGGGCCTGCCGTAACGTGCTCGATCTCTGCCGGCGTGTGGTCCGGCCACGGCGTCGGCGTGGTGCCGAGCCACTCGGCCACATGCGGGTGGGGGACCCCGGGGTGAGCGTGGGCCCAGATGATCGCCGACTCGTGGGGCCGACCGAAGGCTCGGCCGACCAGGGCCCCTGCCTCGTCGACGATGACCGTATTGAGCACGGCCGTCGGATGTGCCCGTGCGAGGTCGGGCGGCAACGTGGTCGCGGTGTAGGACCGGCCCTCGTAGGTGAAGCGCCACCATCCTTCTGCCAGGTCTTCGGTGATGACGGGAGGCATGTCAGCCTCAGCCACGACCTCGGCGACCGGGAGGTCTTGGCCGTCAATGGTGCGGATGACGGTGCCGTCCGGCGAGACGCTTTCCACCACGTACCGCATGGCGTCGTGGAAGACGCGGTCCTGCGGCGCGAACCCATGTGCGGCATCGTCAGGAGCATCAGCAGCCGTGGACCCGACGGCTCCAGCCGTAGGTACGACGGGTTCCGCCGACGGTGCATCTTCCGCTGCTGCGGGCTCCGGGCGCTTCGGTGCCGGTACGTCGACAGGCACGCTGTCGCCGCGGGCGTCGAGCGCGTCGGCCATGCCGGGGAGTTCGGCTTGGTCCTGATCCTCCACGGGTGTCTCCTCGGCCTGGGCGGTCGGCCTCTGTGCGGCTGCCTGCTCTGGGGCAGGGGCTGCCGGTTGTACGGGGCTGGCGTCCGCCTGCTCGTTGTCGAGCACGGCTTCCTTCGCCTCTGCCGGGGACGCAGTGCGTTCGGCGGCGTCGGGCTCTGGGCGTGGCGGGCGCGGGGTGTAGGGACCGGCGTATGGGTCCGGCTCCCCGATCGGGGGGATCGACGCTCCGCGTCGGGCGGTCTCGTACTCCTCGAAGTGCAGCTTGTCGGCTGCGGTCAGGAGCACCTTGCGGGAGCGGCGTCCGATGGTGGTGGTCCTGTCGCAGGTGTCGGCGGCGGCTTCGGCAGCCACGCGCAGGGCTTGCATCTGGGCCACGCTCATGACGTACCGCCGATGTTCACCGACCCAGGGCGGCGTGGGCAGGTCGGACCCGTCGGGGTAGGTCCCGACCATCGGCAAGGTGCGCAGGAGCGCGACCTGTGCGGTGGTGAGCTTGATCTCGCGCACCGCGTACGGCGGGGTGATGACCTGGGAGTGCCCGTTCTTGGAGCTGGGCTTCCTGTCGGTGTCCAACATGCCGGCTGCTCGGATGGCGGGCACCCCGGCCTTAGCTGGCAGGCTCTCGTGGAAGGGCATGTCGTCCGGGGGTCCGCCGCGGGCATCTTGCGCCCACCAGTACCGCTTTCCGTTGTCGCCCATTCGTGCCCGGACCCAGCCGACGACCTTCCCGGCTTCGTGGACGTTGTTGTCCCAGTCCACGGTCATGCCTTCGGCGATGGTGCCGTGGCCGCCCTCGATGTCCAGGTCGCGCAGCCGGCGGTAGGGCTCATGGCGCAGGGGGATGCCGCTGGGCGTCGCGGCCCTGTCGATGTCTGCGGCGTTCTGCTGGCGCTTTTGGATCTCGGCGGTGCGCAGGATGGGGACGCCGGGCTGGTCCTCGCGTTGCAGCTGCGCGGTGTGCCAGACCCGGCTTCCGGCGTTGTCCGCAGAGACCAGGGCCAGGTCGCCGTACAGGGTGGTGACCGTTCCCGGGCCGTCCGGGGTAATGACGCGGTGTCCCTCTTCCAGTTCGGCCTCGGCGTCTTGCCCGGCCTGTCCTGCGGCTTCGGGTGCCTCAGGGTCACCGGCCGGGGAAGGTGCCTGCTCGGACGCAGGCTCTGCTGGCGGAGTCGGGTCTGCGTCGGCGGTGGGGGCCTGTCCCTCCGGCGCCGACGCCGCAGGAGCCTGGCTCGCGGCGTCTGCCGGTGCCTCCGATGCGGCTCCTTCGGCCTGCGGTAGTGCTGCGTCGGCCGGACTGTCGGGGCTGGCCTTAGGAGCAGGTGTTGCCGGGCCGGGATCTGGGCTGGAGGGTCGGCCGGCTGCGGCCCTCGCGGCCTTGGCCTCGGCTCGTTTTGCCGCGGCGGCGGCCTTCTTCTCCTCGACGGCGGCCTGGGCCTGGGCGTCGCGGTCTGCGAGGGCCGCGGCCTGGTGGATGCCCGGACTGCTTTCGATACCGCGCTCGCGATCGCATGCGGCCCGCACCTCAGCGATGGTCCGGTCCAGCTTGTAGCCCTCGGCCGAGCGCCACTTCCCCCGCACGGGCCAGGAGAAGGGGGCGCCGTCCGGGCCGCGCAGTGCCTGGTCGAGCTTCGCGGCGAAGGCCTCGGCGTGCTCCCGCTCGGCGGGCCCCCACTCCGCGATGCCGGTGTAGGGGCCGATCTTGAGACGCTGGCCACCGGCAGGGACGACCTCCCAGCCCTCGGCGATCTTCGAGGTGCGCTCGACCAGGACGTAGCCGGGCGTCGATGCCAGGTGCAGCCGCTGGCCGCTACGCCCTTCAGCAGCGGTCTTGACCCACCAGTCTTTCGACTGCAGCCACACGCGCCTGACCGCCTCGACCTCAGGGTCAGCCAGCGCGGTGTCGACGGCTGCTCCGGGTGCAGCGTCGTCAGCGCCCGGAGCTGGGTCATCGGTGGTGGCCTCGCGGGCGATCGCGTGCACGGACGCGGCGGCCGCGGCGGCGATCCGCTCGCCCTGTTCCCGGGTTGCCCGGTGCATGAGGAACCGGACCGGGACCGGCAGATCGTCCGCGTCGGGCTGCCCTGCGAGGTCCAGGAGCCATTCCTCGGTCCATTCCGCGAACTTCTCGGCGAACAAGTCGGGTCCCGCGTCGCGGGCCCACCTGGTGACGACGCTGTCGGCCAAGCCCGCAGAGGCAAGCAAGGCAGTAGCACTGTCGGCCGCTTCTTGGAGCACCTCCTGCATGAAGGAGGCCATGGAGGGCTCGGGGCGCTGGATGCCCCGGTTTCGGGCGGCCGCCTCGCTGGGGAGTGCCGCCCTTTGGCGGGCGCGCGTGTAGATGTCGGCGGCGACCTGGTCCGCGAGTTGGCGTCCGGTCTCCCAGGACTCCGGGGACTCCGGGTGGAGGTAGGCCTCGACCCAGTCCGGGCGGACGTCGTCGTCCTCCCAGCGCCAGCGTTCGGTGATCCAGTCCTCGGCCCATTCGCGAAATGTCAGCTGGAAGGTCTCCAGGGCGGCGTTAGCGCGTGCCTCGATGGCGAGGGCTTCGTCGGCGAGCGCGGCGTCGGTGAAGGCGGTGACAGCGTCCTGCCACAGGTCCCTGCCGGGGACGAGCGTCGGCTGGGCGCCGACCGGGACCGCAGAGGAGAGGCCGCCGAGCAGTCGGGCGAATTCGTCGCTGGTGACGACCTGCGCGTTGCCGCCCAGCAGGCCAGCCATCGCCTGGGCGTCGTGGCGGACCATCTCCTCGACGGTCATTTCCCGGCCCTGCTCGGGGGCATCCGGGGCGGCGGGTGTAGGTGTCGGCTCGGCCTCGGGCTGGTGGACGGCAGTGTGGACCGCCTCCGCGACTCGCGCTACGACCGCCCGACGGGTCTCTGAGGAGACCTGGAAGTACTGGGTGACCCACTCGGGCCAGTCGTCCGTGTCCAGGTCGTCCCACCGGTCGCTGAGGTGGTTGCCCGCCCACTTGAGCAGGGGAATCGCCAGGTTGCTGACGTCGTTGGCCCGCGCCCAGGTAAGGACGCGCTCGTCCAGGAGTCCGCCCGCCGTCAGCTCACGTACGGCACTCTCCCAAGGATCCACCGCAGTCTCTGATCCCGGCCCGGCCTGTTCGGCCAGGGCCTCCCCGTCCGGGAGCAGGTCGCCGGCTGGGGACGGCGCAGCGGGTCGCGGTGCGTCGGGCGAGCTGCTCGCGGCCGGCGCGGGGGGCTGCGGCTCCTCGGCTGTCTCCCGTGAGGCGGCGGGTTCCTGCGCCGCAGGTCCGGCGGTGGCGGTCGAGGTCTCGGTCACCGAGTTGTCCGTCGCGTCGCCGAGCGGCAGTTCACCGGGGGCGGCGGTGGTCCGTACGGGGGCCGTCGACGGTTCCAGGGTGGTCGAGTCCGTGGCCTGTTGCTGGATGGCGTGCTCGTCGGCGATGAGAGCCCGCAGCCGGTCGGCTTCCGCGCGGTACTCGGCGAGCTTCTCGGCGGCGTCCCCTGTGGGGGTGGGTCCGGACTCCTCCTCCAGGTTGGCCTTCTTCTCGTTGACGATGACGAGCTTGCTGAGGAGCTTCTCCTCCATCTCCTTGGAGCGCGCCGCGATCCGGTAGGGGTTGTCCTCGTACGAACGGAAGTTCGCCGCAGCGTCCGCCCGGTGCCCCTGCTGATTACGGATCTCCCGTTCGAGTTTCTCCGCGTCGTCCGGGAGCTTGGTGAGGAAGTTCTCCAGGGAGACGATCGCGCCGCGGCCGTTGGACTCGTTGACGGCCGAGCACTGCCACTGCGCGCGGTCGTCGCGGTGGCCGACCGGGACGACGTGGCCCCAGGCGAAGCGGAGCTTGAGCTGGCGGCGGCCTCCGGCGTCGTAGGAGATTTCGCCGTGGAAGTCCTGTCCGCCCAGGGTGCCCACGGGGACGCGCTCGCCGGGGCTGAGGCTGGGGTCGCGGGCGAGGCCGACCATGCGGGCTCCGAGGGTGGCGGCCGCTGTGTCCCGGCTGCGCAGGGTGCGGCCGTCGATGGTGATGGCGAAGGCGTCGCCGCCGGTCGGGCGGCGGTTGGGCATGGCCGCGCGCATCCCTTCCAGGCAGGGGGCTGCGCGCTGGAGGTAATCGTCCAGGTCCTTGGCCAGCTGGAGGCGGCCGTCTTGCTGGCGGTCCCAGGTGCGGGCGAGGCCCTGCATGCGGGCGCGTTCGGCGGTGGCTTCGGCGAGCTGGAGGATCGCAGGGTCGCCGGAGGCGAGTGCGGAGAGCATCCCGAGGTTGAGTGCCTCCTCGCCGATGTCCTCGATCTCGCGCAGATTGAAGTCGCGGCGCTGGATCTGGGAGATGAAGCGCGCCTTGCGGGCCAAGGCGTTGAGACGGAACTCATCGAAAGAGCCGCTGGTGACGTAGTAGAAGAGGCGGACGTGGTCGGGGGTGTCCGGGACGGTCGGGTCGTTAAGGTTGCCCTGCCGCTCGATGCGACCGTCGCGCTGGGCCATGTCGGCGGGCCGCCACGGGTAGGACAGGTGGTGCAGCGCGGTCGCCCGGTCCTGGATGTTGGTGCCGGTGCCCATCTTCTCGGTGCTGCCGACCAACACCGAGACGCGGCCGGCCCGGCAGTCCGCGAAGAGGCGCTCCTTCTTCTTGTCCGTGGACGCCTCGTGGATGAAGCGGATCTCCTCGCGGGGCATGCCCGCGGTGATGAGGTGCTCGCGCAGGGAGTCATACAGGTCGACGGGGTGCTCAGCGCTGGAGCCGGGGGTGCCCTCGTCGCAGAAGACGAGCTGGAGTCCGCCGGGTACCGGCTGCGGTGTGGGGTCGGTCTTCGAGGTGGGGTAGACGACGTCCTTGGTCTGCTCCCAGACCTGCATGATCTGCTCGGCGGCGTACTCCAGCTTGCTACCCTCGCCTTCCTCACCTCCCACCAGGCGCATATCGAGGCTGGCCCGCAGCCCGAGCCCCAAGGCCTTGAGGACGCCTCCGGGCTTCCTCACCCACTCCTGGCGGGGCAGTTCCTTGATGAACTGGCGCTGTGAGCCCGTGACGGCGAAGTGGATGGGCTCGCCGCGCTGGCCGTCGGGGCCGGCCAGGACCGGAGGAACCGGGAGATTGAGGTCCTCGGCCATCTGCACGTCGGCGAAGGCCCTGTACGCGGTCATCAGCTCGGGCACGTTGAAGAAGCGGGCGAAACGCGCCTTGTACTTGTAGCCGTCGCCCTTCGCGTCGGGTTCCAGGGAGGAGACGACCTCGCCGAAGGTCGCGGCCCAGCTGTCGAAGTTCTCCAGGCCCATCCGCTCCAGGAGGTCGGGGCCCAGGTAGCGCTTCAGGACGTAGGCCTCGGTCACACTGTTCGCGATCGGGGTGCCGGTGGCGAGCGTCGCGACACGGTTGTGGCCGTTGTGCTCGCGGAGGTAGTCCAACAGCATGTGGAGCTTGGTCGCCTTGGCGGAACCCTGGATACCGGCCCCGGGGATGGCCGAGATCGTCCGCAAATTTTTGTACTGGTGCGCTTCGTCGACCATCACGTAGTCGATGCCGGTGTCCTCCAGGCACATCCCGGCCCCGTCGGACGACTCGTCAATCTGCTTCTGCAGGCGGGCCTCGGCGTTGGCCAGGCTCGTCTCGATGTCCGTGATCGTCTTGTCGTGCATGCCCGCCTCACGGGCGGCATCGAGCTGCGCGCGCAGGCTCGCCATCTCGCGGTCGAGGTAGGCCTGCATGGTCTCCGGCCGCAGCGGGGCCACATTGAACGCCTCGTGCGTGAAGATCACCGCGTCCCAGTCGCCGCCCGCGATCCGTGCGAGGAACTTCGCCCGCCGCTTCTTGTTCAGGTCGCTCGCGCTGATCGCCAGCAACTTGACCCGCTCGCGGTCCGGGTAGATCTCGCGGAACTCCCGGGTGACCTGCTTGAGCATGTGGTTGGGGACCACGATCATCGGCTTCTTCGCCAGCCCTGTGCGGCGCAGCTCCATCGCGCCGGCCACCATCGTGGCCGTCTTGCCCGCGCCGACCACGTGGGCCAACAGGGCGGTCGGCTCGGACACGATCCGGCGCACCGCAGCGTTCTGGTGATCACGCAGACGCCGCTGCCACAGCGTGCTCATGCCCGGCAGCGTCAGCGGCGCCTTGTCGTACTCCGGGAGGACCAGGCTGTTGAACGTGGTGTTGTAGATGCCCGCAAGGCGCTCGGCCCGCCCCGGGTCCGCCCAGATCCAGTCGTCGAAAGCCTGGACGATCAGCCGGGCCTTCTCCCGCGCGGCGTCCGTGGCGGCCTGGTGGACCTGGATCTTGCCGTCCTGGTCCTTGTAGGTGACCTGGATGGTCGAGTCGGCCTGCCGCAGGATCGCCAGCATCAGGTCCTGGGCGCTGCGCTCGGTAGTGCCCCACTCCGAGCGAGCCAGGTCGCCGATATGCGCCCCACGGACCTCCCAGGTAGTACCGCCCGCATGCCGCACCTCAGCGTGCTCGAAGCCCAGATGACGTAGGAAGGCCTCGTAGTCCTGGACCGGAATCCACGGGGCGCCGCACTTCGCCTTGATCTCAGCCGGGGTGAGGTCCTCGGGCTGGACCTTCTCCAGCGCCGCGACGTTGCCGATGTAGGAGGGATCCTCCGTCGCCACCTCGCGGGCCTGCTCCAGCTTCTCGCGGACGTTCCCGGACAGGTAGCGGTGGCGAGGCTCCCAGAAACCGGCCTGCGCCGGGTCCCGGAACGCGAGGTGGCTGATCTGGACGGCGGCCTCGTCCTCGCTGACACCGAGCAGGCTCGCGACCCGCAGCATGTCGAGCCGGCCGCCGTCCCACTCCAGGGCCAGGGCGAAGGCGTCCTCGGGTGTGGCCGCCGTCGTGGGCAGCGCCCTCGGCTCCAGGACCCGGGTGTGCAGCACCGCCTGCTCAACGCCGGAGGCGGTGCGCTCGTCCCACTCCTCCAGGCCGAACAACACATCGGCGTCGGGGTCATCATCAATGAGCCCGTAGGCGGTGCGGGACTTCCATTCGTCCGGCACCTTCGCCAGCCCCAGCAGGACTGCGCGCTCCTTGGCCTCCTTCGGCGTGAAGATCCGGAACTGGCCCGGCTTCGTCAGGGGCGGGCTCTTCCTCCGGTAAGCCTGGTAGGCCTCGCGCAGTGCGGTCCGAAGCTCGGCGAGTTCCGCCGTCTCCCCCGGCTCGGTGGTGGCGCTCTCCGCCTTGTAGAGGGCCAGGGCGCGGGCCTTGAGGCTGATGAGCTGGACCAGGCGGCCCTGCTGCTCGGGGTGGACGTCGAGGGGGACGATCCTGCCGTCTTCCACGATCGTCGGGTTGCCCAGCTCGTCCAGCCCGAGCGAGCCCTCGGTCAGCGCCTGCTTCAGCGACACCACAGCCCCGTCCCCGGCGGCTGTCGGCCTGGCGGTGGAGGGAGTCGCGGTCAGGCCCACGGTGCGGGCGTGGGCCGCGATCGACTCGGCAGCCGCGGCGAGGCCTGCGGCAGCGTCGCGCTCGCCGACGACGGTGGGCTCGGGACCGTACTTGCCCAGCCGCGCCCGCAGCTCGCCCACCACATGCTCCGGGTGGTCCAGGAAGTACGGGTTGACGCGTACCGGCTCCTCGTGGCCGTCGAGGACCAGCTCCCGCGTCCCCAGCCATCCGTCAGCGCCGCGCTCCTCCCCCGGCATGCGGCGCCGCAGGAAAAGGACATCGGTGACCACATCCGTTCCGGCCGCCTCACGGTGAGCCCCCAGAGGGAGGCGGACCGCGCCGACCAGATCCCCGAGTTCGTACAGCCGCTCCCGGGGGCTGGTGTCCTTCCCGTCCAAGGTGAATCGCGAGGTGATCAGGGCGACGATGCCACCCGGCCGCGTGGCCGCCAGCGACTTCAGCACGAAGTGGTCATGGATCGACAATGCCAGATCGGCATTGTGGACCTTGTCGTACCTGCTGTAGCGGCCGAAGGGAATGTTGCCGACCACGGCGTCGAAGGCGCCGTCGGGAAGGTGCACGTCCTCGAACGGGGCGGTGATGATGTCGGCGTCCGGGTACAGGTGCCGCGACATCGCCGCGGTGTTGGCCTCGACCTCGACGCCCGTCATCCGGACGGGCACGGCGGTGTCCTGGGGGGCCAGGCCGATGTAATTACCGCTGCCGGACGTCGGCTCCAGCACGTGCCCGCCGTCGAAGCCCATCCGCCGGACTCCATCCCACACCGCCTCGACCAGGCCGGCGTCGGTGTAGTGGGCGTTCAGCAAGTTGCGGCGGGCATCAGCCCACTCCGTGTCAGACAGCAGAGCGCGGACCTGGGTGCGAACCGGTTCGAGTGCGAGCCACCGGGCCCATGCCCGACGCGTCTCCCGGGCCGTCTCTGGTCCCGGCTCCGGCGGTCGCGCCGCGAACACCAGCTTCAGCGCCCCCCAGCCGGACCAGCGGGCCAGGGCAACTTGTTCCTCGGCCGTCGCCGTACGCCCCTCGCGCTCCAGCTGCTGAATCAGCTTCAGAGCCTCGATGTTCGCGTACGCGCGCTCACCAAGATGCGACGGCGCCAAATCCTGCTGACCAGCCGGACGGAACCTCGGCGGCCCAACTACATCTCGCGGTGCTCGGTCCCCGGCTCCTTGGGCAGGAACACCTCCTCGGCGTACACGATCTCCTGCGCCTGCAACCGCACCGCGTTCCGCACCGCCGCCCGCTCCCCCACCGGAACCTCCATGATCAGCTCCTGCGCCACTGCCCCGATCTTCTCCCCCACCCGCAGATCCAGGCGCACGAAGTGCGCCTCCTGCTCCTCCGGACTGCCCAGGCCCTCCAGAGCCTGCGGCCGGTACGTCTCCCAGTACTCCCGCGCCAGCCGGCCGTGCCTGCTCAACTGCATCGCCATCTCGCTTCCCCTCTTCGTCCGTACGGAGCGACCGCTCCACGTCCTCGGTACTCACAGATCCTCCCCGACGGCTGTCCGGTCAACTCACGCCGCCGCGCGACGCGAGCGCCGCAGGAGACGTGATTGATGTCCATCGGAAGCAGCAACGGGGAGGTAACGGGTCGGTGATCGTTTTCGCCGGACCAGCGGAGCGTCATCACCGTCAGGGGTGACACCGCCTCGCGACCCGAATTCATCGCCCCTCGACTTTTCCTGAGTGCTCGTCACTAGCAGAAGCGTTTCCGAGAAACCGCCGCATGAGGGCACCAGGGTGGGACTCCGGCCGGGCGTTTGTATGACAGTTCCGGCGGGCCCTTTCCGGACAGCTGACTGCATCTGGCAGGCTATGCAGCGATCCGAGTAGCCGCGTACCGCGGTGAAACCAACGGGTAAACGAAAGGCGCACGCCATGACATCGGCGTTGCAAACAGCGATCGACACTGCCGCAAAGGCAACTAGGTCGAAGAAGATCGCCGTCGTCCAGCAGAAGGGCGGCAGCGGAAAGTCGACGATCGCCATCAACCTGGCGGCGGTCATGGGACGCTCATCAGTCCCCCACCCCGACTTCCCCGACGTCTCACCGGTCCTCGCGGCCGGCATCGACGTTCAGGCGACCCTGGAGAAGTGGGCAGGACGCGTGCGTGAGGATGCGCTCCCGTTCGACTACCTGACGACTCAGAGCCGCACCGGCGTCATTCAGCAGTACGTCAACGAGCCGGGCCGCCAGCGGGTCATCTACGACACTCCGGGCTTCATGGACGTCGACCCCGACGCCGAGTGGGGCGCCGACCCTCTCGGCGAGGGCCGTGCGGCGGACTCCATGCGTGAGGTACTCGAAGACCTGGACCTCGCCGTGGTACCGATCACCCCGAGCTGGCTGACTCATGACCCGGCCGAGTACACGATCGAGCGCATCCTCAAGCCGCGGGGCATCAAGTTCGTGACCGTGATCAACATGCACGACCCGTCCAAGGGGACTCTCCAGCTCGACAAGGCGAAGAAGTTCCTGGACGACCGCGGGTACCCGCGCATGGCGGACCCCATCCGCAAGTACACGCTGCACGAGAACGCTGCGGAGAACGGCCTCGTTGTCACCGAGTACAAGATGTCTGGGACGGCCCTCAACGGCCGCGAGGACTTCATGAAGCTGGCGCTGTGCGTGGAGCAGCAGCTGTGAACCGGGGCTGGATGGAACTCGTGGCAGGTGGTCGCTGATGGGTAGGCAGGTCAACCCCCCGGGTGGCGTCGGTGGGCCGCGCACGCCTGGAACGGCCGTAGCGCTGGCTCGCTCGTTTGGGGCCCGGCCGCCGGCCGTGCAGTTGGCGACGTCGCCGACGCTGATCGGCGACGAGCAGGAACTGATGGTCCGCTGCGAGGCGGCGATCGAGAACCTCAAGTTCGCCTTCTGGGCTGCGGGTAAGGCGTTGCAGGTCGTCCGTGACACGAAGCTGTTCCGGGCGTCGTTCGCGACGTTCGAGGAGTACGTGGAAGCGCGGTGGGACTTCACCCCGCAGTACGCGAACCGGCTGATCAAGACGTGGAAGATCGCCGAGGCCGTGTTCGACAAAAAATCGAACGATTTGGAAACTATTGTTTCTCGCAAGCTCAACCAGGCCCAGTGCGAGGAGCTGGTAGAGCTGGCCGAGGAACACGGGACGGACGCAGCCGCCCTGCTCTACCTGACGGTCGCGAAGGCCGTCGGCGTGAAGGTGTCGGCGAAGCTCGTCGCCGGAGCCGCCGCATCGCTGCCTGCGGGCGCCGTCGGCGACAAGGTAAAGACGGAAGCCTCCGTGGCCGCCTACCTGTCCGAACTTGAAAGCCCTAAGGCGCTCCCGTCACAGGACGCACTGAAGGCTCTAAAGAAGGTCACCTCGAAGCTCAACGAGAGCGCGCTGAGAGCGGCGATGGAGACCAGTCCGGACGCCACTCGGGCGATGGTCACGGAACTGATCGAATCCCTGTCATCGTCGGTCGGCATCTCAGTGGAGATCAAGTCCGGTGACGCCCTAGCCGCTACCTAGGCCAGCGGCGCCGTAGGCAGGCCTGAAACGCAAGAAGGCTGGTACCCCACGACCGATCGTGGGGTACGGGCCTTCTTATTGGTGACGCACAGATGCGGCGCTCTGTCAGGGGCGTCGACCTTCCCGCTCCCCAAGTCGGGGCTGGGGCGCTGCCCGGCGTGGTCGGTGAGCAAAGCGGCGGCTTCGCGCCGTCAGCGGACGATCATGTGGTCGGGGTGGCCGTTGTTCATGTGGTCCACGCACTGCGGGCAGTCCTCACGCGGCCCGAGCCCGGCGTGCACCTGGCGGCTGGCGTACGCGTGGTGCCAGCACTGCGTGCACTGCCCCCGGGGCGGGCTCTCCGCCGTGGTGGGCGCCATCTCAGCTGTCTCCGTGAAGGGCGGATCCGGGGCGGGTGGTGAGCCAAACGGTGACGGCGGCGGCGCCGATCCCGATGGCGCGGTGGAGTGCCGCGTCCAACTCCATCCACGAGCTGCCCGGTCCGGTGAGCTCCTTGGTGACCGTGCCGTTGTCGTCGAGGCGGACCGCCTGGCAGTGCTCGATGTAGCCGGTCTTCTTGGTCTTCTTCGCCAGCCACAGCAGTAAGGCCCCGCGGTCGATGGCCGCGTGCGTTCCGGCATTGATGGCCGCTCCGGCGAGCAGCGCGGCCGGGGTGACGCGGTAGCCGAACATCCGGGTGATCGCGATGGCCGCCCCGAGCTGTACGGCGGTGTACGAGGCGACGTGGGAGGCGACGGCGCGCCTGCCGAGGGTGGTGGTGGTCATGGTCGGGTGGGTGGAGTCCTCGGTGGCGGGGGAGCCGTCGGCGTGGACCAGGTCCCTGCCGTACAGCCGCTTCCGGGAGGCCGTTTTCGAGCCCTGAACCCAGTGATCACAGGCGGGGTGAAGTTCGCCGAAGGTCGCCAGCAGGGTGCCGAAGAGGGCCAGGCGTTCGGTGGTGAGGGACAGACGGAGCATGCTGGGGTTCTCCTGATCTCGAAAATTCGGGTGGAGGGGAGCGGGGCAGCCGGCCTCTTGCCGATGTTGCGGCCGAGCGTTGTGCGCCTCCGCCCCGGCCTGTGTGGCCGGGGCGGAGGCCGTTCAGAACGGTGGTTCGTCCGGCCAGGCGGAGGCGGGCAGGAGCCGGATGCGAAGCTCGCGCCCTCCAGACCAGCAGCTGCACACCTCCATCTCGGGGTTCGCGCCGCCCACCCACCAGCCGCCCTCGCCCCGGCAGTCGGCGCAGGAGCGGCGGGCGACGGGCGTGAGGTGTATGCGGTGCCGGGCGGCGTACAGGTCCCAGTGACCGGCCTTGTGGGCTGCGGCCGCCGCGGCGACCGTGACGGGCACGGCGGCCACGATCAGCACGGCGGTTCGGACGCGCACGCTCAGGGCTGGCCGAAAGGCTGAACGGTGAAGCGGGTGCCCTGGCCACTGCTGGTGGGCGCCGCGGTGAGGAAGCCGGGTTCGTCCTTCGCGAGGGACGCCAGCAACGCCGTGATCCAGTCGGTGGAGCGCTGGACATCGACGCGCAGCGCGGCGAAGTCCGAGATGTTCACCTGCCGGGGTGCCGTGCCGTAGCGATGGCGCCACAGGCGGGTACGGATCAGGTTGGCGGCCTCGGGGTCTTCGGGCCGGGCGGGCACGCCGCGCGGCATCGCCCGGCAGGCCGTGGCGTGCGCGTTGGCGGCCGTGGCGGCCTCCGCCTCCGACATCGGGTTGTGGCCGGTCTTCTGGTCCGCGCGAAAGGTGCAGCCCAGGCAGGCCGCGGCGTAGTGCGCGGTGCTCCGCTCGGCATCGGCGGTGTAGACGAGGACGGTTGCGCCCTCCAGCGCGCGGTAGCGCTGGGAGACGAGCGTGCCCTCCGGCGTCCAGGTCTCGGGCGCAGGCGCGGGGGCGGGGGCGGGGGCGGTGCGGGTGAACAGGGACACGGTGACGCTCCTCGATGAGGTTCGTTGATCAGGCAGCCAGCCGGTGAGCCACTGGGGCCGTGGACGCGAGGTAGGTGTCGGGGCTGGGCTCGTAGCCGCGGGCGCAGGGGTCACAGCAGCCCTGGGTGCGCAGCGGCAGGCAGAAGTAGTAGCGGCGGGAACACCTCGGGCAGGTGGACCTGGAGGCCATCGCCCGGTCCAGGGCCCATTCCTGCGCGAGCGACGGGGTGCGCTTGGGCTTCGCCAGGTCGACGCGGAGCAGGAAGCCGCGGGTGGGGTGACGGCAGGACCACTGCGGGCGGGTCGCGCACAGCCTGCACCGCAGAATCGCAACCGGCCCCTGGTTACTGCCGGGGCTCAACTGCATCTCCCGTAACCGTCTCCGGGTCACGAGCCCTTCGGGTACCGTGTTGCGGTCGAACTCGGGCAGCGCCGCCTCCTCGCGCGGCACCCGGGTCACCTCACGGCGGCGCCTCTTCCTCCGGCGCGGCATCACCGGCTCCAAGAGCCGGGCAGCCGGGCGGGGCGGTAGGGGTAGCGGGGTCCGGGACGCTGCGGGCGGGGCCGGCCGATGCGGCGGCGCGGGCGGGGAATGAGCACGGGCTGTTCCTCCAGTCGTGTCGGTGGAGCGGTGCTCAGATCAGGCGGTGATGCGGGCGATCTGCGCCGCCTGGACGCCGGTGAGGGTGAAGTCGGGGGCGGCGAGGAGCGCTTCGGCGACGGCGGTGATGCGGTCCCACTCGCGGTCGACCCGCTGCTGGGCGGTGGCCATGACTTGGTCCCAGGCCAGGCCGCCGTCCGGGGCGGGCCCGGTCTCGCTGACCGGGACGCCCGCGGCCGTGAGGATGCTCAGCGCCATCTCCTTGTCGTGGTCAGCCGTGCAGAGGCTGGCCGTCTCCGGGGTGAGGCGGCCGGCCTGGGCGAGCTGGTGGAGGTCGGCGGCCTGGCCGGCGGCTCCGCACACCACGGCGACGTCCAGGTAAGTCCCGAACGACTGGGCCCAGGTGGTGGCGCCGGTCCAGCCGGTGACGCCGTCACGGGTGACGGTGTGGACCCGGACGCGCTCGCAGGTGAAGCCGGCCAGTTGGCCGAGCACGGTGTGGCCGGCCTCGTGGAAGGCGAGCCCGCGCTGGATCAGCGGGAGCGGGGTGGACTGGTTGCGCGCGTTCCGGTAGGGCGTGTGCTGGTCGAGCTCGTACATCGCGTCCTCCTCTTGCCGTCGGCGGTGGTCAGCACTGCGCCCCCGCCGGCGGGAATGCGGGAGCGTGCCAGCGCCGGGGGATGGGGTGGGGTTCAGCGGGGATGGGGACGGCGCGCCTCCCGTGGGGGAAGCGCGCCGTGGTGGGACAGCGGTCAGGCGGCCTCTTCGTCGGCTTCTAGCCGGGGGCCCAGGGCCACCTTCGAGGTCTTGCCTTCCTTGACCCGGTGGATCTTTCCTGCCTTTTCCAGCTTGTTCAGCACGTTCGCGAAGGTCGACTCCGCGACCCCGCAGGCTGCCTGCAGCTGGCCCCGCTCCACGTAGTCGATGTCGTCGGGGTCGATCTCGTCGCCCTGGTCGAGCATGTCGACGTACATGGGGTCGGACTCATCGCGGAGGGCGGCTAGGACCTTCTCCTCCGACGTCAGCTCCTTGGCCTTCGGGAGGTCGACGCCTGCGAAAGAGGTGCCCGCCTCGCCGGTACCGCCTTCGCCGTCCTTCTCTTCGAAGCCGGGGATAGGAGTCTGGGCCAGCATCTCCATGTGCGACTGATCGCCCCACCAGGGCACGTCGACCGGAGCCATGATGTTCTCCGGCCGGATGTGGGGGGTGGCGTCCTCGAGGGTGTCGATCCGCATCATGCCCGCGCGCCCGCCCGGCGCCGCGACGTAGCCCAGGCCGAAGGTTCGGCGCGGGTCCGACTCCGCCATGGTCGGGTCGTACACCAGCGCGTCGTCTTCCTCCACCCACACCGGCGGGATCAGGGACGGGTCCAAGCCCTCGAAGCCGGGGGGCAGGTCGCCCAAGTTCACCTGGTCGCTGTCGGTGCGCAGGATGATCCAGGTTCCGCCGGCCAGGAGGTTGGCGCGGATCGCCTGCTCTCCGCCCAGCTGGTCCAAGTTGACGGTCTGGTTGATCAGGACCCAGGGCATGCCCAGGGAGCGGGTCAGCGAGGCGCCATCCTTGACGATCTTGATGGCTTCCTTGCGGTTCGGTGCGCCGGGGGCCAGCATCTGGGCGGCCTCGTCCAGGATCGTGGCGCAGTACGGCCGCATTGAGGACTGCTCGAAGTTCTTCAGATCCATGGCCGCGGCCTCTTCGATCCGGTGCTGGAGGACCCACCAGGACAGTCGCATGGCGCCCAGGGCTCCGAAGTTCGTCAGGCCGCTGTAGGCGGCCATCTTCGGGATCGCGGGGTTGCTGGCGCCCTTGGGGTCGCCGTAGATCTGGGCCATCTTGTTGGCGTGGTACGCCAGGCTGATCATCTGGCCCGTGCCGCCCTTGCCGGAGCCGGTGGTACCGGCGATCACGACGTGAAGGGCGCCCAGCTTCGGGTCGAAAATCTGGAGTCGTGCGGGGAAACCGGAGACGATCTTCCCGATGTTGACCCAGCCGCCCGGGGTGGCCTTCAGGGAGTCCAGGCCCTGGAAGTCGTGGCCGGCCTCCAGCGGGTTGTGGTCCATGACGCGGATAATCGCGCGCCTGGGATCGCGCCGTCCCGGCTCGTAGGAGACGAGGTCGATGGAGCGGCGCAGCGCTCCGGCCAGCTCACCGAGGTTGACGACCCGGGGGAGTGCGTCCAGGTCGTCGTCGGCCACGACGCGCGCCACCTGGCCGCCGGTGTTCTCGTCCTTGCCTACCTCCTCCAGATGGGTCTTCGGCAGGACCCCCGCCCGGACGCGCTTCCAGGCTCCCTGGAGCGTGGAGGGGTCCAGCTCCGCGCGCTGGGTGTACCAGACGGTGATGAACGCCTCCCCGGAGTGCGCGCCGTACCTCAGGGTGATGTCGTCGACGGAGCGGCCGAAGAGGCTGCTCACGGCTTCCTTCGACACGTTCACGGAGTCGCCCAGGGCGGCGGTGATCCGTCCCTCCCAACGGTCGGCGTAGATCACGACGTCGGAGAGGACCTGGTTGCGGTGGCGTCCGGTCTTCGGGTCGCTGATCACGCGCCCCCAGGCCTCGATCATCTTGTCGGCTAGGGACACCGCGGCCGGGCCGCCGGTATTGGCCGGGGCGGCCTGCCCGGTCGGCTGCGTCTGCCCCTCCTTGATCTTCTGCCTGCCGAAGACTCGGCGCAGGCGCCAGCCGGTGAAGCCGACCGCAGCCCACCAGCCCAGTGACAGGATCCCGGGCACGGTCGTCGGCTCGAAGGCGCCGGCGATCAGCGCCTCGGACGCCTCGGCTCCGCCCAGCTGGCCCAGGGCCAGGCCCATGCCGGTGGTGATCGTGGCGATCCCCATGGTGTCTCGGTGCGCCCGCGCGATGTCGATACCGGGGAGCTGGTTCGCCCAGCGGCCCAGGCGGTTCATGTAGTTGGCCCCGGCGAACGTGGCACCGGCCAGGAAGCCGGCGCCCACGTAGGCCGCCGCGTTCGGGTCCAGGTAGGGGGCCAGGATGCCCACCCCGACGGGGAGGGCGATCTGGAGCGCCGCGGCGGCGCGCTCCGCCGGCTCCGCGTTCGGCATGGTCTTGGTGATGGTGGACATCGGGGGCTGCTCCTGTCTGGGTACTGGCGGATCCGCAAGGGCGCGGCCGGCCCGAAGGGATGCGATCCCCGGGCCGGCCGCGCCAGTGGTGGATGGTGCTATTCCTGCTCGAACCAGTCGCGGCTGACCTTCTCCAGGTCGGTCACGTCGGAGCGGTCGAAAGCCTCCTGGAACCCGGCGTGGGTGGTGCGGGCCTGGTCGCCTGCCGCCTTCGCGGCCTTCGCCGTATCGGACGTCTTCGACGCGTAGGTGAGCGCGCCCTCCGACACGCCCCGGATGATCTTCGCGAGCTCCTGGCACTCCGCCAGGGAGTCGCGGTCCACGGTCTTCGCGCCCAGCGCGTCCGCGTCGGTGGCGGTATCGTCGGCCAGTTCCTTGATGGTGTCCGCGGCCTTCTTGACGCCCTCCGCATTGCGGGCCAAGGCCTTCTCCTTGGCCTGGGTCCTTCGGACGAGGGCCTTGTACGTCAGCTCCGCCATGATCTTCTTTCCCTCCTGGTGCTACGCGGCGGGCGCGTAGGAGCCCTTGTCGTTGTAGAAGCGCAACTCCGCGGGCTTCGTCTCGTCGCTGTCGACGACCGCCTTGTACAGCGGCGCGTACCGGGTCCCGATGTTGGTCAGGACGACCTTGCACATCTCCGCCGCCCGCTTCGCGCGCTTGTGGAGCTCGGCGGCCTCCGTCGCCTGGGCCTTCGCCGCGTCGGCCAGCTTCGTCAGCTTCGCGGCCAGCTTCTCCCCGCCTTCGACGGCCTTGGCCTGCTCGGCCAGGTCCTGGCAGTCCTTCGCCTCGTCCTCCGCCGCGGCCTTCAGCGACTTGCACGCGTCGGCCACCTTGATCAGGTGGTTCTCCTTGGCCTCCAGCTTCCGCTCGTACTGCTTGAAGTTGCGCAGCTCCTTGCGGCTGATCGAACCCCGGGCACCGTCCGTGCCGAGGGTCAGAGTGTTGGCGTCGATCTCCTTGACCAGGAGGGGCTTCACGTCCGTACTCACTCCGTCGTCTCCTTTCTCCGGCGGGGCGATGACGAGCGTCTGGCCGCCGGGCCCGGTCACCGCCGTCCCCTGCTGCTTCGGGTCGTCCTGCTTCGGGTCCTGCGTCTTCGCCTTGTGGTTGGTGCGCGCCTTGTCCAGCCGGGTGTGCTCCTTGGCGTTCTCCTCCTTCTTGTCCTGGTAGCCGTCCTTCGTGCCCTGCGCGTACGACTTCACGTGGTCGACCGCGTTGCGGACCGCGGAGCCGTCGCCGTGACCGACCTCCCGCGAACGCTGGAGCGGGGTCCGGGAGTCGGTCCCGTTCGAGCTGCGGCCGGCCCCACTCTTGCCGGAGCCACCGTTCTTGCCGGAGCCGCCACTCGAACCAGATCCTCCGCCGCGCCCGGAAGAGCCCGGCGAGCCGGAGCCGCCGCTGCTCCCGGAGGAGCCGCCCGAGCCCTGGCTGCCGCCCTTCTTCAGGTCGACCTTCTCGCCCTTGCCCTTGTCGGCCCTGTCCTTCGCGCTGCCGGAATTACCGCTAGACGAGCCGCCCGACATCGATCCGCCGCCGTTTCCGGAAGCACCGGCCTTTCCGTCCTTGCCAGCCTTTCCGCCGGATCCCGAGTTTCCCGAGGAGCCGTCCTTCCCTTTGCCCCCGGAGTCCTTCGGCACCTTGGGGTTGGTGTCCGTCGATGAACCTCCGCCACCGTTTCCGCT
Organism: Streptomyces sp. NPDC006544; assembly: GCF_040611715.1. Classification (NCBI taxonomy): domain Bacteria; kingdom Bacillati; phylum Actinomycetota; class Actinomycetes; order Kitasatosporales; family Streptomycetaceae; genus Streptomyces; species Streptomyces sp. NPDC006544. The sequence continues at coordinate 45,362 of NZ_JBEXOV010000033.1, forward strand.
GGTACCGCGCCCGCCGCCGGATCCACCGCTCCCATTCGAGCCGGACGAGCCGCGCCCGCCGCCTCCAGTGGCGCCGCCGCTTCCGCCGCGTCCGTTACCCGTGGAGCCGTTCCCGGCGGAATTGCGGCCCGAATTGCCGCCACTGCTTCCGCCGGAATTGCGACCCCCTCCACCGGCCCCTCCGGAGCCGTTTCGGGTGGGAAGTCCGGGCGACTTCATAACCGTGGTGGTGCGGGCCTCTTTCACCTGGTGCGCACTGGCCCTGGCTTTCTCCAGGTCCAGTCGCTTGTTCGCGGTCCCGCCGCCCTTCGCCCAGCGGGTCGCGCCCGCCCGGATCAGAGTTTTGAAAACGCCCTCCTTGTGCTGGGCTCCCGCAGCGTCGGATCCGGCCCCGGTCAGGTCCTGCGGGGCCTTGAACGACTCACTGGTGACGCCCGGGGAAGAGCGGTCCACCACTCCGTCGGGGTCCGCCTTCGCGGTCGGATCGTCCCCGTCTGGCCGGGCCCCGGCGCCGGTCGCGGTGACCGGTCGGGCGGGCTCCACCGCGGCCATCAGGGCAGCCATGATGCCGGTGTCCGCGGCGGGGGCCGGCGCGGTGCTTGCGGCTGGCGCAGCAGGCGGATCGGGGGGTCCCACGGGGACCGGGGGCGCCGTATCGGTCGCCATGACTTCCTCACTCTCCGTGTCGCCGGTGGTTCCTTACTCCTTACCTCCCCAGCGGAGAGCAGCCGATCAGCCGGACCATGGGGGTCTGATTGCGGCGCTCTCCGCCAGGAGGGAGGGAGTAATTAATCACCGTGCGTGACTACACGTCGGCCTTCTTGCCCTTGCGTGCGAACAGCGCGATGACCAGGCCGCCGCCGGCGACGAGACCCAGCAGGGTGGGTGAGTTGACCCCGCCCCCTTCGGCGCCCCCGGCGTTTCTGACGTCCTGAGTGGAGCCGGCGACGGCCATGTCGGATCCGGCGGGGGCTTCGTACTGCTGCCTGCAGTCCGCCACAACGGCACTCTTGGACGGCGCTCCGTACCCCTTGCCGATCAGGTCGGAGGAGTCCTTCACGCACTGGTCGACGGCCGCCTGGAGCTTGTCGGCGGAAGCGGAGGCGGCCTTCATGTCGGCGGCCAGCTTGTCGTTCCGCATCTTGATCTCCTCCAGTTCCAGCCTCTTCATTTGGAGTTGGAGGGCCGCGGCCTCTTTCTCTTCCTTCGCGACGGCTGCCGAATGGACCTGGAACCAGATAGTTCCACTGCCGACGAGCGCCATCCCCGCCATCGCGATGGCAACCTTTCCACGACGCGTCAGACCGGCCTTCTTGTACGTTGCGACCGTTCCGTACGGTCCTTCGTCGGCGTATGGAGAAGGCTCCGGCTCGCTATTTCCGAAGGTCATTCCCGTGGCCATTCCGGATCGAATACCCTCGAAAAGCCTCTCTTCTTCCGGTGTCATTTCATTCTCCATTCTTTCGCGCCAGATCAGAGGCCGCAGAGATCGCCGCCTCTACGCTGCGGAAAGTGTTATAGGGAAGGTCGTTCCATTCCCAGAACCGCACACTCACACCCTGGCGGGCCAGTTGGTTCTGTAGGTAATGCACGGCCTTACCACGGTCGGTTGCGGTGACATGTCCAGTGGATTCCAGAAAAGTCTGGGCACCCCTGACGCACATGCGGCCGGTAGGGGAGAAATCGAAGGACTGGCACCAGCCGTAGCGGGCGAGGACCTCGATGACCTGGACCAGGTGGAACGAGGGCTTCAAGGGGCGCGGCTCTTGCCAGAGCCCCAGGTCGGCCATCGCGGACCGGAGCCCTTTGGGGATAAGGCGCTGGCCCCAGGTCGGAGGGTCGGGCGCCCACATCACCAGGGCCGGGGGGATGACCGCGGGGGGTGCCGGCGGGGATACAGGCGGAGCCGTGCGGGTGCCCGCAGACCAGGTGGCGCGGTCGGGGTCGGCGCGGGAAATGCCCTGGGGTACAGGGCGGATCAAGGACATGCGATCGCTCCTTGAGCGGTCAGGGGAGGGGGCTCGGCCGCCGAAGGGGGCCGGTGACGGGCTAGCCGGTGGTGGCTCGCCGGGTCTGCGGGCGGGTCTGCGGCTTGGGCCGCTCACCGCTGCGCTCACCGGGTCTGCTCGACCGGGTCTGCTGCCGTCCTCGACTGCGGGTTCCAGCAGTCGCAGCGGGTCTCAGTCCGGCACCGGGCCGGTGCCGGACTGAGGTCCACTGGTGGTGCTGGAGGGTGCGCAGATCAGCTCTGCGCGGGCTGCTGAAGGGAGGTCAGGTCCGGGGGCCGGCCTCTTCCTCGTCCTCGTCGGCCGCCGTGGTGCCCGGCTCTTCGGCCGTCTCGTCGGCCTCGGTGTTGCTGGTCTCCTCGTCGGACAACAGCTGGGCCCAGGTGGTCCGGATTCGCTCCTCGCCGCCGACGAAACCCTCCTCGCGGAAGGTCGTCACGGCCTGGCGGTAGGAGAGCGGGGGATCCTCGCGGTAGCGCAGGTGTCGCAGGACCACGACGAGTTGCGCGTTGGTGAGGCGCTCGCCGAGCTGGGGGGTGGGCACGCCCGCGACGGTCGCGAGCTCGTGGAGCGTCATGGTCGTCTCGGCTGTCCGTGACGGCTCCGTCCCCGTGACGGATTCCGTCACGGGCTCCGTGCCGGTGACCGTGACGCCGTCGTGGGTCGAGTCCGTCACGGTGTTGGTGCCCTGTGACGGAATCCCGCCCGTACCGGCGCTGACCTGCGTGACAGTCTTCGTCACGGCCGCACCGCCACCGTGACGGGTTCCCGTGTCCGGCATAGCGGGCGTGACGGAACCGTCATGCCCTGCCCCCGGTTCGAGGGCGAGCGTGACGGATCCGGGCAGCGCGGGTGTGACGGGGGCCGGTGCGAGCATGGCGGCGAGCGCGGTGTCGGCTCCCTGCGTCAGCCGTTCCCGCTGCACCGTCACCAGGCCGACGCCGAGCTCGTCGTCGCCGACGCCGACCTTGCGGGCGAGTCGCCACGAGGCGAGTTCCGCCCACTTGCGCGAGATCCTCCAGGGGTGGTTGGCGGCCAGGGCCCGCAGGACCGCCATGCGCTGCATGACGGCGGCGTTGCGGCGCTGCGCCTCTTTGTCGACGCCGGTCCGGTAGACCACGATCCGGCGGGACAGCAGGCCGATGCCCTCGGCCGAGGCGCACATCGCCATCGGGGTGATGGCGTACACGACGGCCTGCTTCGTGCCCTCCGCGACGACCGCTCCAGTGCCCGACGCGACGGCGGGCAGCAGCCACAGCCCGAGACGGACGGCGGCGGGGGAGGACTGCCCCAGCAAGGTCAAACCGACCATGACGAGCGCGAGGACGAGGGTGGCACCCTCGCCCGCCGCGACCACGCCAAGGGCGGTCGCGTCCTTGGGGAACTGGGTTCGGATGTTGGTGAACGTGCCCCACCCCCCGACGCCGCCTACGACCAGCATCGGCAGCGCGGCGGCGCCCAGGATGATCCCCTGAGCGCGGGTCAGGGACTTCTCTGCGATGTCTTCCATTCTGTGCTCCTTCAGGGGAGGTCAGGCCGCGGTCGGGGTGTCGGCAGCGCGGCGGGCGGACTTGTTCACGCCGAAGGACAGCGGCTGGATGCGCCACGTGACCTCGGCGGCCGGCGGGAAGGCCGAGCCGGGCGCGAGCGACGTCCAACCGTCTCGGGGTGCCCCTTCGGACTCCGCCGCAGCCTCGGCGTCGGCGCTCGTCGCGTGGACGCTGTGCAGGCGGCCGTGGTGAAACAGGGCGTAGACCCGGTCCAGGGCGGCGGCCTGCTTTCGTGCGGTGCGCAGCAGTGTCCGCAGAACGGCCCGGTCCTCGGTGTCGAGGAGGGCATGGGAGCGCAGGCCGAGCAGCTCGCCTTCGGCGCGGGCGATGTCGGCCGTGGCACGGGCGAGGGCCTCGCGGAGCTCCTCCACGGTGGTCTCCGCCCGGATCGCGGAGTCCGTGACGATGGCGGCGTCGATACCGGCGCGGAGCACGTCGGTACGCGCTTGGTCGAGTTCGGTGCGGGTCTGGGCGAGTTCGGCGCGGAGGGCGCGCAGCGTGCGGCTACGAAGGATGCGAAGCACGTGGTTCTCCTTGGGCAGCGGAAGGGGCCGGTACCCGTCCGAAGGCGGGTACCGGGCCGCGGTAGGTCTGTCTGGGTCAGCGGGCGTGACGGTCGTGGCGAGGCAGGCGAATCCGGCGGGGCCGGTACGCGGCCAGGAGGATCAGGGTCGCGATCATCAGCACGAAGGAGATGCTGACGAGGAACAGTCCGATCGAGTACTCAAGCGGGCTCACGGGGGTCTTCTCCTGTCAGGTCGGATGGCGGCCAGCGCAGGCTGCTCGGCGCGGCGAGCCTCGGTGACGGCGTCGCGTCGGCCTCGACGCTGGTGTCGGTCGGTAGAGTCGTGACGGTCTCCGGGCCCCGGCAGGTCGAATGCCGGGGTCCGGAGGCCTTCTCACAACCCGTGCCTTCGGCCGTCAGCTGTCGGCGCGGTCCCGCTTGAAGCGGCGAAGGCCGGGCAGCGCCTTGAGGAGTTCGCCGATGGCGATGCGCACCAACTGCCTGATCTCCTCGCCCTCCTCGGCGGCCATCTCCTCCGGGGTACGGACGGGGCGCGCGACGGGCGTGCCGCGTTCGGCCGCCTGACGGTCGAAGCGCTCGTTCAGCGCGGCGCTGACGAGCATCCGGGCACAGGACAGCAGCTCGGTGGCGGCGTCCAGGAACTGGGTGATCTCAGCCAGCTCCTTGCGGGAGACGTCCCCGCCCAGAAGGTCGGCCGCCTTGTCGAGCAGGTCGTTCACGTCGTCCAGGTCGCGGTGGACCTCTTCCGTGCCGTCGGGGCGGGGCGCCAGTTCGGCAACCTGGCGGCGCAGGCCCGCCAGACGGGACGCTCGGTAGTGGATGTCCTCGTGGGCGCCATTGGTGATGAGCAGGGCTGCGGTGCGAGTCGCGGAAGCGGCGGAGGCGAGGTACGTAGTCGTCGTGGTCATCAAGTTCTCCAGGTGCTGCGTTCGCAGGCGGCCGGCACGGGTTTGCCGGGATGCCTGGGCCGGGGGGCCACAGCCGCAGCACCCTCCAGCCCGACGGGCTGGAGGGTGCTGGACTGGTAGCGGCCCGGTCAGCGCCGCTTCGCGGAGAGCCGCGTGCTGTAGTCGTCCTGGCGCTTCGCGAACGCCTTGTGCAGGCGCTCCCCGTGAAAGCACCGGTCGGACTGCGAGCAGGAGTCGCAACCGCTCGCGTGGTGGCGGTACACGGCGGCGGCCTCCATGTACCGCTGATAGAGGTCGTCAGCCACGGGAGCCGACCGCCTTCGCCTTGCCGTGACGGCGGAGCTTCGCCTCGGCCGTACGGCGCGCTGCGACCGCGCGGTCGGCAGCGTCGGCCGCGTCCTTGACTGTGGCCTTGGCCTGTTCCAGGGCGGTCATCGGGCCGCCTCCGTACCGGGGGCCTGGTGGAAGCGCAGGATCGGCTGGCGCTTGTAGCCCGGGGCCATGTCGGCGAGGGTCCGTCGGACCCGTCGGTGTGCCGGAATCCGCAGGTCGTGCTCACCGGCCATGCGGTGCAGGAGCTGACCGAGCGCCTTGTTGGCGTCGGTCTCATCCCGCTCGAAGCCACGCCGGTTGTCGTCGCGCTCCATGTCGTCGTAGATCCCGGCCTGGGGCGCGGGCGGGGTCGTGGCGCATGCCATGATCTGCATGTGGGTCGTCCTCTCAGGAAGGTGACCTGCTGTGGCAGCCTCGGGGATCCCTAGTCCTTGGGGCTGCCGTCGTTCACTCCCTACCGGGAATGGGCCGCTGTACGAGCAGCCACGGCCCCGGCCGCCGCCCGTAGAAGGGGCAGCCGGGGCTGTGGGCGCTCGTGCATCTCGTTAGTGCGTCAAGCGCCTCTTCTGGGCGGCGATCTGGGTGACAGCCGGAGCGACAACGACCTCCGGCTTCTTCGTGACGCGATTCGACCGACGGCCGTCGGTCTCAGCAACACCTTCAGTAAGGTGCTTCCACCAGCGCTCGGGGTCGACGTCGAGGACGACCAGACGGTGGCTTCCGAGGCAGCGGTTCGGGTTCTGGGTACCGGCCTTGTCCATGTGGTGCGGAGCAAGCTTCGGACGCAGCGTGCTGGGCTTGTTGATAGGAACCCAAGTGCCGCAGTTCGGGCAGATCAGCGAGATGCAGGATGGCCGCAAGTCGTACTGGTGCGGCCGGAGCGTGGAAACCAACAGGACGGAGAGCGAGCTGACGGCGCGGGTTCGGGTCCGGCGCAGCCGCTTCTGAGCAACGAGTTCGGGGGTCCGTTCAGACATTGAAAGCTCCTCAAGTACAGGTGACGGGTGCGTCGCGGGTGCCCTCTCCGCCCTCCAGGCCGCGCGGCGAACCGGCGCACCTGCAACACGGACAGCGCATCAGCGCTGCGACGTTGCACGCGGCAGACCTGGCGGAGGAGTTAGAAGTGCCTCGGACTCCGGCCACCGAAGTGGCGATCTGCTGCGGTAATACGGGTCAGAACGATGCACTTCATCCAGTCGCTATGCATTGACTAGACAATGGCTTCGCCGTGATGAAGATGACACCCAGGTGACGTCACGTCAAGCCTGGCCAGCAGGGCTGCGGTTGGTGTCTCTCGATGCGCAGCACCTCAAGATCGGCATCGCCCCTGGTCAGACCCCACACGACATCAACGAGGCGCCATGCAGAACGATTTACATTGACTAGACAATGCCCCCCGCGGGGGGTACACATAGGCCCATGACAAGCTCACCCGTGTACCAGCGGATCGCGGACGATCTCCGCAGAGGGATCACCGACGGCACGTTCCCGCCCGGTGCTCAGATCCCTACCGAGGCAGACCTTCTAGAGCGGTACGGCGTGAAGTCGCGCGCCACTGTCCGGCAGGGCCTCGCGATGCTCGTGCACGAGGGCTTGATCGAGGCCCGCCGACCGAAGGGCTACTTCGTCATCGAGCACAAACGGTTGGTCTATCGACCGCAGGCCGAGTTTCGCAAGAAGCCGCCTCAGGTCGACATCTTCACCAACCTGGTGGCCGAGGAAGACGGCCGGATCCCCAGTCAGGACATTGAGGTCTCGATCATCGAGCCGACCGGTCTGATCCGTGACCGCCTCAAGCTGAAGGACGGCCAGCTCGCTGCCGCCCGACGGCGAGTCCGTCGACTCGACGGCGTGGCCTACAACATCAACGATTCCCACGTCGCGCTTGACCTTGTCCAAGGCAGCGAGTGGATGCACCCTGGCGATGTCCAGCGCGGCACGGACACCGTTCTCAGCGAGTTGATCGGAAGCGACCTGGTCTACGGCTTCCACGAGCTGTATCTCCGCATGCCCACGCCGGCTGAGGTGCACAGGCTCAACCTCGGCGCCGGCGTTCCGGTCGCCGAACACATCTCCACCTCGTTTGACAGTGACCGGAACCCGATCCAGTGCACAGTCAACATCGTCCCCGGTGACCGGCACGTCATTGTGTTCGAGACCCACCGCGAGACCGAGAACCAGGCTCTGCCTCGTATCCCCTGGGGTGCCCCGTGATCCTCGTGCGCGCCGAAGAGGCGGACCTGCCCCGACTCCTGAAGTTCCGTACGGACGCCTCGGCCTGGCTGTCCGAACTCGGCACCGACCAGTGGGCCAAGCCCTTCCCGGCCTCCCACATCCTGGCCAGCGTTCGACGCGGTGAGGTGTACCTCGCCAAGGAGCACCTGGAGAAGGACGCCGCGGCAACCATCACCTTGGACCGGGACGCCGATCTGAGCGTGTGGACACCCACCGAGGCAGCAGAAAACGCCATGTACGTCCACAAGCTTGCGGTCGACCGCGCGTACGCCGGGACAGGCCTGGGAACGCAGCTCCTCGACTGGGCCGGAGACGAAGCCGCCCGCCGGGGCTTTCGATGGCTGCGCCTCGACGCTTGGACGACAAACTCCAGGTTGCAGGCGTACTACATGGCCCATGGGTTCACCCACGTCCGCACGAACACCGACGCGCAGGTCGTTTCCGGTTGGGCTGCTCAGCGGCCGTCCCGTCACGCCGAGCACGGCTTCGACGTTCGCCACTTGGAGCAGCCAAACGGGTGAAGCTGCCCGCCTTCGGCACTGGTGACAACACGACACGCCGATCAGGGTGTTGCGCTAACCACTCCATGATCCGCTAGATTTCAGTCCAACACGACGAAACGTCGTGTTGGACCGCAGTTCGAACGGAAGGAGGGGCAGTGCGAAAGAACTCCGCACACCAGGTCGAGGGGCTGGTCCGTGGAAGCGTCGCCGCAATCCTCAACGTCACCGGAGAGACCTGGACAGAGCTTGGAGCCGCGGTAGGCCTGACGACCGACACGGTCAGCAGGCGGCAGAAGGGCACAAGCGCCTGGACAGTCGCTGACCTCGGCCGCCTCGCCGACCACTGGCGAATCGCCCCATCCAGCTTGCTCACTGGCCCGACTGAGGCGCTGGCCAGGCTGAATCGGGAGCGTGTAGAGACGATCCGCTCCACCAAGGGTCTCCCCGCACGAAACGGCGTTCTCGTCGCTTAAAAGCCAGCAGCCCGGGACATGAACGCCCCGGGCCACCGCCTCCCACTCGCTACGGTCTCGCCAGACACCGAGTGGGGCCCTACCAAGAGCTGTGAGGCACGCCGCCCGGTTCCAGCCGAGCAGCCCCACGCGCCGCTGTCTACTCTACAAAGATCCGTCAAGGGTGCAGTAGAGCAATCGACAGTCCGCGCGGGTGGTCATCGCCACACAGCGGACAAGGAACCTACGTTGCACCGCATGAACCACCCCACCGCCACCTTGGCAGGGGCTCAATGAAGGGGATGACGTCCGGGGAATTCGCCGCGACGACGGTCCAGACCGCCTGGGAACCACCCGAGGAAGTCGTCGTCTCCCACCGTCTCGCACACGCTCCTGGTCTACAGCCGGAGGACTACGGCGTCCTGATCCGCCTGCTGCTCCGTGACCCGAACCAGCCGTCGAGCATGGAAGCCCTGTCTAAGGAGTTCCAGGCGACTGGTTGGAAGATGGGTGACAGTCGCCTGCGCGGCGTCATGGGACGGCTGAAGAAGGCCGGCCACGTCCGTCACGACCAAGTGGGCTACGACCCGAAGAGCAAGCGTCCGCGCTGGGCGTTCATGGTCTACCGGAATCCCGCCAACAACCCTGATCACGCCCGCACCATCGGTGGCGCATCTCCGCAGGTCAGGCCGACTAGTGGATTTCCAACGGATGCCTCGGTTCGTTCGATTACTCCTCCGTGGCTTTCCAACGGATGTGCAGGTCAGAGCGACACTGCGGAATCCAACGGATCGAACGGACATCCGTTGGATTCCGCTCCGTCGGATTCCAACGGATGTGCAGGTCAGAGCGACACTGCGGATTCCAACGGATGGGTAGGCCACCCCCCACACCCCCCGGAGGGGGTGGTAACCCCCTCCCCCTACCCCCTCGTGTCCCAGGTACCCCAGCAGGCGCCTGCGGCGCAGGAGGCGGAGGCGGGTGTCGACTCCGTCGACGGGAAGTCGTCGGCTGAGGTAATCGCGGACGCGTATGAGTTCTTGCAGGACCTTCCGCGTCCCTGGAGCGCGGGCCGTCCTACCGCTCGTAAGCTCGCGCCGCTGCTTGCTGAGGCGATCGAGGCTCAGGGATGGACGCTTGACGAGGAGCTCATCGAGTTGCTGACGGATGAGAGCGGTCCGTCGATCCGCAGCTATCCGTCGGTGCTCTCGACGCGGATCAAGGATCTGCCTCGATACCGGACGAAGAAGCGCGTGCGTGGAGTACCGGGTCAGAGGCACGAGGGACCTGCTGGTCTTCCCGCCACGGACTGCAAGACCTGCTACGGGTCTGGCTGGACCGACAACGTGGGCGAGCGGTGTCCCTGCACCAAGGTCTCCGTCGCCAGCTGACCACCGACAAACGCGAGCGGCGGCCGATTCCCGCTAAGAACCCGGCCGCCGCGTCGTTGCTCAACCCAGATAGGAAGAGAGCAAGCCCATGATCTCACCCGCCGTTGCCGCTGACGACAAGGCGTCCGTACCCGACACCTTCCGGAGCGCCAGCCCGCTCGAACGGGAACTTCCGCACGATGTGGAGGCCGAGCAGTGCGTGCTGGGCGCCATGATCGTCTCGAAGGACGCCATCGTCGAGGTCATCGCGATCCTCAAAGGCCACGAGTTCTTCCGCCCTACCCACGAAACTGTCTTCCGAGCCATCTACGACCTTTACGGCAAGGGCATCACGATCGACCCGATCGTCCTCGGCCGAGAGCTCGCAAGCCGGGGAGAGATCACCAAGATCGGCGGGGCTCCGTACCTCCACATCCTCGTTCAGTCGGTGCCCACGGCCGCCAACGGGTGGCACTACGCCGAGATCGTCAAGGAGAAGTTCGAGAGTAGGCGACTGGTCTCCGAGGGCATGCGCCTCATGCAGATGGGTTACTCCGAGACCGTAACCACGGGGGAGGCCGTCGCAGCGACCACGGCCTCGCTCCAGAGCCTGATCAGCGGCGCGCCTGAGGCCGCGAAGCTCTCCGTCTCGGACCGCTGGGAGAGCTTCATCGATCAGCTCGAAGCCGGAGCCGACCCGAAGGCCCTCTCGACCCCGTGGCCCGACCTGGACGAATTCGTCACGGTCTCCGGCCCGATGCTCATCACTGTCGGCGCCACCACCGGCGGCGGCAAGACGCTCCTGATGCTCAACTGGGGTGCTCACGTGGCCCTGCGCCTCGGCAAGCCTGTCCTGGTGGCGAGCATGGAGATGGGCGGCAACGAGATCCTGGCCCGGCTCACTTCCTCCGAGGCCCTGATCCCGATGGACCGGCTGAACAAGCGCCAGCTCGAAGAAGGCGACTGGCTGAAGCTGGCCAATGTCTCCGACCGCATGGAGAACGCGAAGAACTTCGTTCTGGACGACACGGCGGGCCTGACCCTTTCCCGACTGCGGGCCCGTATCCGCACCATGTGGGCACAGGGCAACGGACCGGCTCTCATCCTCGTGGACTACCTCCAGCTCCTCACACCGGACACCCCCAGCTCTGTGCGGGCGCAGGAAGTCGCCGCGCTGTCCCGGGGCCTGAAGGTGATCGCGATGGAGTTCGATACGCCGGTCGTGGCCCTGTCCCAGTTCAACCGCGGCGCCGTCGGCCGCCGCCCGCTGCTCTCGGACTTCAAGGAGAGCAGCGCGATCGAGCAGGACTCCAACGTCGTGCTCCTGCTCCACGAAGAGCGTGACGAGAACGACCAGCCGGTGAAGCCGGGCGAGGTGGACCTCATCATCGCCAAGAACAGGCAGGGAATGTCCGGCCGGGTTTTGCCCATGTCCGTGAGGAAGCACTACATGCGCATCGACAGCTGGGCTGCCGACGCCAGCTGAGGAGTTCGGTCCCGGCCGTGGCTGTGGCCATGGCCGGGACCATCCAGCAGATCCCACACCTGCGAAGAAGGAGATCGTCGTGATCACCACCGACAGCGTGCGTACGCGATTCATCGGCGAGGACCTGGCCCAGCGCATCGCCGACCACTGGAACCCCGTCTACCCCGTGATGCGCCGCACTCTGGACACCGTCATCAAGGCACAGCGCGCCGCCGAGCGTCCGACCGTGGACGTGGCGAAACTCGAACTGGTCCGCCGCGCGCTCGGACAGCTCGACCGCGGCACCTTCAAGGGCTGCACCCGCAGCCCCGGGTACTTCAGCGTCTATCACGCACTCCGTCACGTCGACGAAGTCTTGAAGGTGACTTACTCGGGTGACCCGGACAAGGGAGCCATTTACCGGCTCGCCGGAGTGCTCGCGGACACCAACGCGCACACCGACGCCGCAGCCAGCACGTACTTCGCGACCGAGCGTCAGACAGACATTCCCAGGCAGACGGTCGACCGCAGCCATGCCGACAAGGCAGACTCGGGGCAGACGGAAAGGGGCGGGCGATGACCGCGCAACCGATACACGAGCACAAGCCCGAGCGTGTGCCGCGCAATGCGGACGGGATCGCGGCCGCTCTGTCCGGCGCGCAGCGGATGGAGTTCTACCGCGAACTCCTAGCTGCCGCTCCGGAGCAGGCCAAGGGTGTGCTTCTGCGCTGGTGGGGCGAGGCGATGCTCGACACCGATCCGGAAGCCGACGCGCGGGCCGACGCGGTGCTGGCCGGCACGGTGCCCACCGTCTCGCTGGACGACCTTCTTGCGCGGCGCCGGGCGGCAGGATTGCCCGTTGACTGATCCGTACGACGAAGGTCTGCCCTGCGTGCTGTCCGAGAACGTCTCCCAGCTGATGATGGACCCGTCGCTGCCGCCCGATGTCTTCGGCGCGATCGTGGCCGCGATGGTCACTATCGGCGAGTTGGGCGGCCTCGTGCCGGGGAGCACCGCGTCACCGCGGCGACCGCAGCAGCGCCGCCTCGCACTCGGTGCTGAGGGCGAACTCGGGATCGCCGAGTACGTGATCAGCCGCGACGAGGACCCGCCGCAGATCGTCATCACGCACGTCCTGGTTTTCTGAACACCCGTTGGGCCCGGCCTTCGCGCCAGGCCCTTTGCCGTCACGCGACGGTGCACGCGGTCACCCTGCCGGGGCCGTGCCCGCCGGTCGGCGGGCCAGGTTGATCAAGACCTGGGCCGCCGACCGAGAGCGGCCGGACAGGAGACTTCGATGGACCTCACCGTCGCCCGCGCTGCGGCCGGCCTTGTCACGCTCTTTGCGGTGTTCGGACTCGCCGCCCCGGCAGGGGCCGCACCGACTGGCGCGTCGTACGAACTGCGCCTGGTGGCCGGGAACGCGGAGGATGCCGGAGTGGCCGATCTCGTGGTCGGCCCGCAGGCGGCCGGCGGCTGGGAGGTACGCGGCACCCTCACGAAGGCGACCCGGGTGCCCGGGTGCCTGCACCTGGAAGCGGGGGACGACGGCGACACGGGCCGGACCGCCGAGACGCTGGCCGTGTGGTGCGGGCCGGCCGGGACGGCGGGCGAGGTGTCCGCGCGGACAGCGCGCCCCTTCGTGTACTTGGTGTGGCGCGGCGGGGACGGCCTTCCGGCGGCCTGGTCGAGCCGACGGCTGCACCAGTAGGCCGTCCGGGTGACATGGAGGGTTCGGCATAGCCCTGCTGTCATCTACTGCCGTAATGTTTTCCATGTCGGGGGGTGGTCGGTACCCACCCCTCCGGCAGAAGACGACCCGTCAGCATCAAGGAGACGCCATGGCCTTCACCGGCGAAGACACCCCCGTCACCGCCTCACTCGACCTCATCGCCGAACATGCCGCGAGCATCTGGAGCGACTGCCCGACGGAGGGCACCCACCTCCTCTTCCAGATCGACGAGGCAGGCGGGGCCGCCAGCCTCCGCATGGTCCGCCGCGTTGGGCGTGGATACGTCCTCGCGGAGCACGGGCCCGACTTCGACCTGGAGGACTGGGTCAACACCCCCTGGCTGCCGTGGGACGAACTTGACGAAGAGCTGGAGAAGCTCGTCGGGCAGGAGACGCGACCCCCGGCACTCGCCCGCGAGTCGGGGGGCTGGTGGAGGCTGGCCCTCACGCCCCTCGGCGACCAGGCGGAGCAGGACGTCGAGCACGACTACGAGGCGCACACGGTGGTCGAGAACCCTGACACGGGGGCCCGCGACGCCGCGCGCGGCAAGAAGATCCTCCTTGACCACCTGGCTGCCGTCCGCCACGGCCGCCGGATTGAGGACGTCCTCGCCGAGCACGACGGCCACGACCTCGCGGTCGGCGAGGGCGACGGCAGGCAGGTCCGCGTTCCCGACGAGGACACCGATCCGGCGGACTACGCCGACTCCCTGGTCGAGTGCCTCACCTGCCAGACGGACCCGTCCGCGCAATGGGAGCGAGGCGGTAATCCCCTCGCTGTCGGAGGCCCGCTCCTGCGCGTAGGCCACGTAGTGGAGGCGGTCGTTGCCCTCCTCCACTACGCCGACGGATGGCACCACGCCTCCGACGTCCTGGAGCGGGCGCTGCTGCTCCTGGCGGAGCGGCAGCGGGACGTGAGCTTCGGAGTCCCGGAGCCGACGCCGATGGAGGACGTGGACCTGCGCGCCCTCGACACCGTCGCCGGAGCGGTCGCGGCCCACTACGCGGCGGCCGCCGCCCGATTCCACCTGACTGACTGGCAGATCGCCGACATGGCGGAGGACCGCTTCCGGAGCCAGGTCGAAGGGGCGCGCTTCGCCGCCATCCGGGCATGGCGCACCACGGCGGAGGACGTCGCGGTCAAGGCGGCGTGAGCACGGCACAGACACGAAGCGGCGCCCCGGGAGAAGGCCCGGGGCGCCGCTTCGTGTTCATGTGCGGTCCGGGCCGACGCGGTGTCCGTCCAGAAAGTGTCGGGGGCCAGCGGTCCGACTCCGCGAGGAGACGGCGGTACCCACTGGCCCCCACCCGTCAGCATCTCCACGAAGGGAGCGCGACATGTCCGGCAGTCTATCCACAGCACCCTTGCCCACAGGCCGTACGCGGCCCTGTACGAGCCACAGGAGCACCGAGTGATCCCGCGCGGCCGACCCGCCCTGACCGAAGCCGACATCGCCGCCGAGAAGGAGATGAACCTCAAGACCTGGCAGCGCAACGAAGGCGAGTCCCTGCGCGCCCGAGTCCCGCTGGTCAACGAAGGCGGGCGCCTTCGTCTCTACGACGAAGAACAGGTTCGCGCCTACCTCTCCGGCTCCACGTGGCCTCCCGGGCAGCGGGACCAGGACGTGGCCGCCGGTGCGGACGACGCGGGCGCGTGGCCTCCGGCCGTACCGGCGGGGGAGGAGCACCCGGGCGACCTTCTCACCGACCAAGAGGCCGCGATCGTGCTGAAGGCGAAGGCCTCCACCGTCCGCGACTACGGCACGAGCGGATACCTCCCGGTCGTCGAGCGGCACGGCCGCACCTGGTACCGCCGGGCCGACCTCGAAGCCCGACTCGAAGCGGGCGACCAGCGCCACCATCCCGAGCTCACCGGAGCCGGCCGCCCGCAGGGCGCGAAAGACCGGGCTCCCCGGCGCCGCCCCGATGCCCGCGTTGCCGAGATCGCCGCCGCGCTCGCCCTCGCCGCCGGGGCCAGGGCACCCGAGCCCACACCGGGGGAGATCGGCGAGAAGTACGGCGTCGGCGAACGCACCGCCCAGCGGCTGCTCCTCGCAGCCCGCGAGCAGGAGACCGGCGAGGCCTGAGCCGGGGGCACCGTCCTTGCCGCCCCCTGACTCACCAGGGGGTGGCAAGGACGGCGGACCGCTATTGGCGCCGGGCGAGGTACCTCTCGGGCGCGCCCCCGAACGCGTAGATCAAATGCGACACACCGGGCTAAATTATCCCAGAATGTCCATTATTGCCGTAATGTTTTTCTTGTCGGAAGGCGGTCGGTACCCGCCCCGGCACCCGTCAGTCAAACCATCGGAAGGACCCCGTCATGGACCGCAACACGCACGACAACCCCACCGTCCCCGGCCAGCGCAAGGCCTCGGAGCCCACCACCGGGAAGAAGATCCCCAAGCAGCACGACCGCCGCGCCCAGTAGGCCGGAACCACGCAAGTGCGGGCCACCTCCGACCGGGGGTGGCCCGCACTTCGCGTGCTGGGCTCCGATCGGCCCAGCACGAGCGGCAGGGAGCGCGCTGACTGCGCAGGGTGGGCGCATGGAGTTCCCCGTGGCTGTCGCCCTGGCCCAGGCCGTATCCCGGCTCCCGTCCGGGGACGGCTGGTGGTACGAGCCGAAATTCGACGGCCACCGTACGGTCGTCCGACGCACCGCCGACTCCGTCGTCCTGTACGCGAGGTCGGGACGGGTCGTGACTTCGGTCTGGATGGACCTGGCCCTGGCCGCCCAGCAAGAGCTGCGGCCGGGGACGGTCCTGGACGGAGAGGTGGTCATCTGGCGGGAGGGCGCGGTCGACTTCTCCGCCGTCCAGTCGCGTGCGGCCTCGACGCCAGTGCGCGCGCGGGAGCTTGCCGCGGCGCTGCCAGCCTCGTACGCCGCGTTCGACTTGATCGCCCACCCCGAAGTCGGGGACGTACGCCGCCGCCCGTATGTCGAGCGGCGCCGACTGATGCTCGAACTCCTCGAAGACGTAGGTCCCCCGGTCCAGCCGGTCCCGGCGACGGACGACCGGGGGACAGCCCTGGTCTGGTATGAGGCGCTGCAGGATCAGGGCATTGAGGGCCTGGTCGCCAAACGCGGGACCTCCCTGTACCTGGGGAACCAGCGTGTATGGGAGAAGATCCGGCACACGGAAACGGTCGATGCTGACGTCGTCGGCTTCACCGGTACCGCAACGCACCCCCGCCACCTGGTTGTCCGGCTGCCTGGTGGTCAGGTAGCCCGCTCCCAGCAGTTGACCGCGCCCCTCGCCGCGCAGGTGGCCCTCTACCTGCGGGCCGCCGGCGAGGGCGCCGTGGCCCGCACCCCGGACGGCGAGCCCTACCAGAAGGCGGACGAGGGCCTGGTGGTCGAAGTCCTGGCGGGGACCACGAGGCACGCGGTGGTCACCGTCATGCGCGTCCACGGGTAACACGGTGGTGCGGTTGGGGTCAGTCTGGGAGTTAGTCGGTGTCGGTGTCGGTGTCGGTGTCGCTTGGGTGGATGCCGGTGAGCTCCCATTCCAGCATCCGCATCCGCTCGACCCTCCGGCGTGCGACGGAGACCATTCCTGCGTCGAACTCGTGGTCGGGGCCGATGTCGGTAGCGGCGAAGTAGGCGTCGATCCAGGCCTCGTCGCCTGTCGTGGCGAAGTGGCGGCAGGCGAGTGCGTGTTTGATTCGAGCGGTGCTGATGTCGGGGAGGTGGGCGATCAGGGCCAGGGCGGCCTCGTTGTGGTCGAGGTGCGCCGGGGCGTAGGTCAGGTAGAGGGTGCCGAGGTCGTGTTCGTACGGGCGGTGGGTCATGCCTGCTCAACCGTTCGTCGCGCTGCAGGGCAGATCCGCTGTCTGGGTGATGCTCAGACTGGCCGACTGCGACGGAGCAGGCCTCGGGGAGGTCCCAGGCGCGGTTGTGACGCTTCGGTCCGGGGGTGTTCCGGGCTGTGCGATGCTGCCGGGCAAGGACAGAGCGTGATCGGGAGGACACCGTGGCGGATGTTGCTACGAGCGGGGGGCGGCTCCCCTCGGAGGCGGTGCCGTCAGGCCTGCCGCTGATCGCCTCGATCTGCGGGACGGCGTGCGCGGCGGCGGCCATCGTGGTCACTGTGAAGGGCCGCTTCTTCTTCGAGCATCCGGTTCTTGGTGGTGTATTCACCTGGGCGGTCGCTGGAGGAGTCGGCTTCGCCGCCGCGTGGTTCTTCGGGCGATGGCGGGGACTGCACCGTCGTCCGCTGACCCGGGGCCCGATCGTGGTCGCCCTCGTGCTGGCGGTCACCGGGGTCTGGTGCGTGCAGACGGCCGCCTCGCACGTCTACATGTCGCCGTGGGCCCGCTACGTCGCCGAGCTGGCCGGCCCGGGGCAGTGCCTGGCCGAGACGCCGTACGGAACGAAGTCGGCTTCCGTGGTCAGCATGGCCGCGAAGGGCGACCACCGGATGGAGGTCTGGCCCGGTGGCCCGCTGCCCAAGGGCCGTACGTACCCCGTGCTCAGGCTGAGCAACGCCGTCCTCGGAGGCACGCACCCGCTCGCCCCGGCGAACGAGGAGTCGAGGATCCTCCTCAGCTCCTACGGTTGCTGACCGAAGACGCAGACGGAGAACCCCTTCGAGTGCTGGCGGCCGATCGGCAGCCGGAGGACCCTGGGGTGGTGGTAAGGAAGTCCGTTCCGCGGTGCTCCCAGTGCGGGCGCCCCCTCCCCGAGGGATGCAGGAAGTCACGCCGGTTCTGCTCGGCGAGCTGCCGCACCAGGTGCTGGCGGCAGCGCAGGGCCCGCACCGCGGCGCTCGACGCCGGCGGTGAGGCGTTGCGTGCCCTGCTCGAAGGTCGCCGTCATCCCTGGCCCCGGTTCACTTGCCCGCAGTGCGGATCGACTTGGTACTCCAGCGACACACCCTTTGGTCGGCGGAAGCGGTCGGACAGCCGGTACTGCTCGCCGCGGTGCCGAACAAGGGCGTGGCGGCAGCGGCAGTCGCGTTCAGGAGACGTCACCGAGTGACGCCTCCCGGTGACGCTAGCTGTGTGGATGACACGCTCCTGAGCCCCGACAAGAGCCCCACCGATGCGGGCTGACCCGACGGGCTCAGCCGCGCGCGGCAGCGGCCCGCTCCCCATCAGCCACGGCCGGGCGGCGCGCTCGCCTCACGCTGAGACGGGATGACGGCGGGGGTACGGTCCGCGCCCACGATGCGCGTGGACCGGGGATGGGCACGCCTGCCACGCACCGCGCCTCCGCCGCCGCTGGCTGCATTTCATGGGCCCGGACTGCCCGCAGACGGCCGCGGTGGTGGCCACGCATGCCATGTGACGGATGCCGGTCTGAACCTCAGCTGGTCGGCGAGCAGTACCCGCCCCGGGTGAACTGGCAAGGTCAGGCGTTGACGGGAGTCTGCGTGGGAATCTCCGTTCCTGAGTCGCGCGTAGCGGCACCGGCGGCCTTGCCGTCGGTCTTGGACCGCCGGGTGCGGGGCCGCGGTGTCGGCTCGGTGGCACCGATTTCGGTCAGCTCGGCAGGGGACCAGCCTGCTGCCGCCGCCAGGGCGTAGGCCTTCCCGTACGGGATTTCCGTCTCCTTGAACTCGCTCTGCAAGCGGATCCGGGTGGCGAGGAGTTCCGCGAGCGGGGCCACGGCGGCCTGCTTCGCAGCCAGCTTCGCGGCCTGGAGGTCTTGGGCCTTCTTGAGGATCTCGTGTGCATCCATGCCCTGCATCATGCCCACCTTGCAGATGCAGGCCGTCCAGCGACGCCGTGCGTGCTTCTGTCCGGGCCCGGTTTCGTCAGGCCCGTGTGGCGCCGCGGTAGTCGCTGGCCGGCATGGCGGAGTCGAGGGCCACCACCTCGACCTGGCGGCCTGTACGCGGTGCGTGCAGGACCCGGCCGCCGCCCGCGTAGAGGCCGACGTGGTAGATGTGCCCGTCCCGGTGGGCCCAGAAGAGCAGGTCGCCCGGACGGAGTTCACCGCGGGCGACGGGCCGGTGGGCGGTGGCCTCGTACTGGGCGGCGGCGGTGCGCGGGAGCTGGGTGTGGGGCCAGTAGGCGTACTGGACCAGGCTGCTGCAGTCGAACCCGACGGTGGTGGAAGCTGCGCACCGTCCGCGCACAAAGCCGTTGCCGTCGTCGCAGAAGCCCCGGCCGGGTCCGGCCGGGCCGCCGCCGCCGTAGGCGTAGGGGGTGCCGATCCGGGCGGCGGCCCGGCGCAGTGCCTGTGAGCCGGCCCCGCTGCCGCCCACGTTCAGCAGGGGCGCTCCCTCGTAGTCCTTCATCATCTTCATGATGTTGATGACGTAGTGGTAGGTCTGGCCGTCGGAGAAGGACTCCGGGGGGACGCCGCCGTAGTGCAGGACGGCGCCCCAGCCGGCGTTGTAGCCGGCGAGGGCCAGGCGGCGGACGTCGTCTTTGAGGCCGGAGGCCTTGGCGTCGCCGAGCAGGGAGCACATGTAGCGGCCCTGGGCGGTCACCGCGTCGCCGACGTCGAACGGGTCGGCGCGCCCGTTGCCGTCGGCGTCGTTGCGGTACGTCGCCCAGGTCCCGTCGACGAACTGCGCCGGACCGCGCGCGCTGGCGTACGAGACCGTCTTGCGGGAGGTGCTGAACCCGCTCTCCTGCTGGAGCTGAGCGGCCATCAGGGCAGGCGTCAGCTCGGGGTGCTCGCATTCGGCGACGGCCCTGAGGATCCAAGGCTCGAACTCCGGTGGTACGCCGCGCAGGCTGCTCGCGGCGGTCGCGGAGTCGGCTCCCATACCGGTGATCAGTCCTGCGATCAAGAGCAGGACGATTACGGGGAGTGTCAACACCGCCAGAACGGCACCGGATACAGCCTTCACGAGTCCCCCTTTCGACTGACCCGGTCACCCGCGGGCCACTTCGCACAACATTGCGAAGTGCCTGATCAGCGGACTGTCCGTTGACCCCGTGTCAGCTCTGCTGATCAACGCAGCTACTCTCCGTAGCTTATTGACTGCACATTGCAACCCTGCAACGGGTGACGAAGGGGGGAGGTTGCGTGTGGCGACCGATCTTGTGAATCCGGAGACCGAGCTGCCCGGACCCGGAAGGAGCGAGCGCTACGCCCTCTTCGGCGCGCACGCCTGCTCGCTGGCGATGGCCGTCGTCCCGTACCTGCTCGCCGACGGAAAACCGGGCATCGCCCACTACCCCGCCCGGGGGGAGCCGCTGCCCATGGGGGTGCGGCCGGTGGTTGTGGCCGACACCACCGTGTACGGCGCGGCCTGCGTCGAGCGCATGATCCGCGCCTGGCCCGCAGACATGCCCAGGCCCTGGCTGGTCCTGACCGCTGAGGCGCCGATCCCGTCGCCACCCGCCGCCCGCTTCCGGATCCGCGCCCTGGGCGCCCGGCTCGCCGGGACCGCAACCCTCCCCTACCTGCCCGTGCTGCGGACGGTCGAGGACCCCGCCGAGGCCCTGGAGCACAAACCGGTGCAGGCCGCCGCCGCACGACTGCGCCGCAACCTAGAAGGGAACTGACCGATGCACGCCGCCCCGCCCCCGGTTCTGCCCGGTGCCAAGCCCACCCCGATTCCCGGCATGGCGCCCATCGTGAGCGAGCTTTTCGGATACGGCCTCTACATCCTGGTGATCGCCGGTGCCTGTGCGGTCGGCTACGGCGTTCTCAAGCTCGCCTCGGCCGACAAGTCGAGGAGCGGTGGCGGAGGCTCCGAGCCCTTCAAGTGGATGGGCGGGGGTGTCCTCGCGATCATGATCTCCAGTGTGCTGATCAGCATTCTCAACGGGATCGCGGCCTGATGGCGCGCGACGGCCGCCTGACCCGCTACATGATGCCCACCGCGTTAGGCCTCCTCCTCACGGTCGTGGGCCTGACGGGCTACTCGATGCTGTCCGGCAGCGGCTCCGAACCGGATTCCGCGAAGCCCGGCAGCGCGGCGACCTCGCCGTCCTCGCCCGTGCCGACGTACGAACCGCCACGGGACTGGACTGACCCCGAGCGCTGGGCCACCCTTCCCCGCGGCGCCCGCTCCGACGCCCGGGGCAAGGACGTCGGTTTCCCGCAGACCCTCGACGGCGCGCTGGGCATGCTCGTCACCTCGAACAGCACGCTCGTCGACCCCGGCAACAGCAACAAGGCCGAGCAGCTGGCCCTGTACGAGAGCTACTTCAGCGCGGCCGACCGCAGCACCCGTCTTCGCGACGGGCTGGAGCTGGCCGGCGGCGAGAGCGACGCCCGCCTCCGAACGGACTGGGGCCTGCCCGCAGGGAGCGAACTGCCCCAGGGCTCCTACGTCCGCGCGCACGTCATCGGCTACAAGGTGATCGCGCACTCGCCCACGGAGGTCAGTGCCTGGCTGCTGTCCCGGGTAACGACGAAGCCGGGCGAGACCAAGGCCGAACGCGGCTCCTACACGCGGAGCCTGGCCGCCGTGCGCTGGGAGCAGGGCGACTGGAAGCTTTCCGTCGCCGCCTTCGAGCAGGCGAGCCGGGCCGCCCAGGAGCAGGAGGAGCCCGCGATCGTGGCCCCCGGGGACCCGGCGTTCAGCCCGGCGGGCTGGACCGCGATCCGGGAGGCCTCGTGAAACGGCTCGTCGCGATCCTGCTGGCGGCCGTCGCGATCCTGGCCCTGGCGCTCGTTCCGCAGGCCGCCGCCGATGACCCGAAGCCCAAGAAGGACGGCGCGGTCAGCCAGGGTGTTGATGTGGGATGCCGGGTCGTCACCGGCTCCAGCGCCCTCGGTACCGCGGCCCGCCTCGTCGGCACGGTTGTCGCGGGCCGCGATGCCTGCGACGTGGTCGGCGACAAGGTCGAGGAGAAGGTCGAGGAGTACTGGCAAAGCGTCTGGGACTCCGTCATCGGCGACGTCCTCCGATCCGCCGTAGACGTCGTGAAGTGGCTACTGCGCACCGTGTTCACCATGGCCCTGCTGGGCCCCAGCCTGAAACTGGAGGACACCGGCCTCTTCGAAGCCGATGCGAAGTTCAGCGGCATGCTGGTCTGGCTGGGCTGGGTGATCGCCGCCTTCGGCACCATGTGGAGCATCGGCAAGGCCGCGCTGTCGGGCAAGGCGCAGGACTGGGGGCGGGTCCTCATCGGCTACGCCCAGAACGCCCTGCTGAGCGGGGTCGGGCTGACCGTCGTCGTGATGCTGCTCAAGCTCAGCGATGCGTTGACGAACGGGGTCGTCAACGCCACGTTCAAGGACAAGACGTTCGACCGGCTCGTCGAGGTACTGATGCCGGCGGCCGTCCTCAATCCCGTGATGGTGCTCGGCATCGTCCAGGTCCTCCTGCTCGTGGGCATCGTGCAGCTGGTGCTGACCTTTCTGCGCGAGTCCGCGATCCCGATTCAGTGCCTGCTTCTGCCGATCGCGGGAGCCGGCCTGATGGGCGGGGAGTCGACGCGCAGCTGGACGCCGAAGCTGGTGACGTCCATCTGCACCGTCATCGCCTACAAGCCGATCGTGGCCGTGATCATCTGTGCAGGGTTCTCCGAGGTGGGCCGCGCCCACTCCCTGGTGGAGTGGCTGAGAGGCGTGGCCACCCTGTGTCTGGCCGTGATCGCACCCGGGCCGCTGACCAAGCTGTTCGCACCTCTGGGGGCCGAGATCGGTGCGGGCCTCAACGGTGGCGGCGCCCTCGGAGCCGCCGCCAACGTGGCCGGCTCCTACTTTGGCGGCAAGGGCGGCGGTGACGACCCCGACCCCAGTGGGGGAGGCGGCGGAGGAGGTGACGGCGGCGGGACGGATGCCGTCTCGCAGTCCCAGTACGTGGAGAAGTCCATGGGACCTCAGAGTCAGGGCGATCCCGGAGAGGCGGGGCAGGACGCCCTCGCCCAGTCATCACGCAACGCGCAGGTGCCCGCGCAAGGCGGGCCCGAGGGAGCAGTCGGCGGCGGGACTGAGGCCGCGACCGGCCTGGCCGCCACCGGCACGGCGGCGGCTGCCACCGGCGGAGCCACCTTGGCACTCCAGGTCCTCGACGGCGTCAACGACGCCGTGCAGGGAGCCGCATCGACCATGGGAGACGGGGGCAGCACCACATGACCACCACCGAGACACCGACCGGACTGAGGGTCGAAGGCTTTCGCACACGCCGCTCCCACGGTGCGGGCAACCTGACGAAGAACGCCACGATGCTCGGAGCGACGATTCTCGCCTTCGACGGAGTGATCGCCACCCGGGCACCGGCGAGCTTGTGGGTGACCCTGCCCGTCACCTTCATCGGACTCGGGCTCACCGCGGCCCGCAGGCACGGGATGTCCGCGCTCGCCTACTACTGGGCCAAGCTGGCGTGGAAGCTCGCCGCCCGTGCGGAGGCCACGAACTACCGTAAGGTGCTGCTCGAACTCCCCTACTCGCTCGACCTGCCCGGGGTAGCCGCCTCCACCACCCTGATCCAAGCCCAAGACCCGACCACCGGCCGCGAGGTCGGAGTCGTTCACAACCGCCGCAGCGGCTACATGTCCATCTGCACTCTTTTGGCCCCCGGCGGCAGCCTCATGGCGCCTACCGCCGCCGTCCGTTCGAACCTGCGGAACTGGGGCTCCGTGCTCGACGCCATGTCCACCGACGAGCAGATCAAAGGCGCGTCGGTCACCATCCAGATCACCCCCGGCGCCGGAGAGGCCCTCGGCGACGACATCGCAGCCCGCCGTGACCCGAACGCCCCCGCCGTCGCCCAGGCCCTCATCGACGAACTCGTCAGAACAGCACCGCGCGCCACAGCGTCCGTAGCCCCGTGGATGAGCGTCATCGTCGACCCCAACGCCACCGCGACCCCACCGGCCGACCTCGCCGAACAGGTCGCCGAAACCCTGCGGGTCGTCGACTCCCTGGACCTGTCCGGCACCGGCACCGACATCATCCGCAGAGCCACCGCCACGGACCTGCGCCGCCTGGTCCGCTCCGCCTACGACCCCTCCTCCTTCTTCGCACGCGACGAAGAGTTCGCCGAGCTGTCCTGGGGCGAATGCGGGCCCATGGCCGCCGACGACGGGCCCGAGGTGTACGCCCACGACGGCGCGCTGTCCGTCTCCTGGGTCCTGCGGGAAATGCCCAAGCGCCCCATCCCCTACAGCACCCTTCTTCCCCTCCTCTCCCCGGGAAAGTTTCAGCGCCGCGTCACGCTCGCCTACCGCGTCCTGGACCCCCACGAAGGCGAAGCCGTGCTGGAGCGGGAGATCAGCAACGCGCACCAGGCCGCCGAGACCACCGCCCAGGTCAAAGGCCGCGCCCGCTGGTCGCAGAAGGCCGACTACGCCAAGGCGGAGAAAGCCGCGGCCCAAGCCGCGTCCGGCGCCCAGGTCGTCGACTGGACCCTGATGGCCACCGTTACCGCCCGTACCGTCGCCGACCTGCCCGCCGCACGGCAAGAGCTGGACCGGGCCGTGAAGGCCACCCGTGCCCTGCGGATGCGCCCGGCCTTCAGCGCCCAGGGCGCGGTCTTCGCCGCCGGCCTCCCCGTCGGCTATCACCCCCTGGTCAAGTGAGGCGAGCATGGCCAAGCCCGTCAAAGTCCTGACCCCCCGCCAGATCACCGCCGCGCCCATCGACCCCGCGCAGCGCCGTGCAGATGCGGCGGAACAACAACGACTTCGACGCCTGCACGCTCCACGGCTCGGCTGGGGCGGCCGGTTCGCAGGTCGCGCCCCGGTAGAGGACACCGGCACCGTCTACACCGGCCCCTCCACGCAGGCGGCCGGCATCTACCCGTTCCTCCTCGGCGCCGGGCTCCCCGCCCGCGGGGTCCCGCTCGGACGGGACATGCTCACCGGAGAGCTGGTCTGCATCGACCCCGCCGACTGGGTCGGCAGACTCACCACCAACCCCAACGTCTGGGCCATGAGCCAGCCGGGCGCGGGAAAGTCCGCGCTGGTCAAGCGCATGCTCATGGTCTACTCGGCGCTCGGGTTCATGCCGGTCATCCCCGGCGACGTCAAGGGCGAGTACACCCAGCTCGTCCAGCAGCTCGGCGGCAGCGTCGTATGCATCGGCGACGGATCCGGCCGACTCAACCCCCTCGACTCCGGCCCCCTCAAGCACACCGTCCGCTCCCTGCCGACGGCGCGACGCGACCTCCTCCTCGACGTCCTCACCGCACGCCGACTCGAAACGCTCGGCGCCCTGCTCTCCACCAAGCACGGCCTCGGCCGGGCCGCCGACGAGATCCAGCGCTCCGCCCTCACCTGCGCCGTACAACTCGCCGCCGACGCCTGCCCCGGCGAGGACCCGATCGTCCCCGACGTCATCACGGTCCTGCGCCAGGCCCCCGAAGCCCTGCGCAACCGCCTCGCCGCGCACGACGCCACCTACCAGGACCTCACCCGCTCCGTCATCGCCGGCCTGGACAACCTCTGTGGCGGCCCGTTGAAGGGCTTGTTCGACGGGCCGACCACCGTCGACCTCGACCTCAACTCCTCCGCCGTGTCGGTCGACATCTCCGCGCTACGCTCCCGGGGCTCGGACACACTGTCCGCAGGCATGATCGCCACCTGGGCCTACACCTACTCCAGCATCGACTCCGCCCGGTCCACCGGACTCATGCAGCGCCGCCTGGTCGTCGGCATGGACGAGATGTGGAGGGCCCTGCGCGCCGGCCCCGGCCTCGTCGACTCCATGGACTCCATCGGCCGCCTCGCCCGGGGCGACGGCGACGTCATCATCTACGTCACCCACTCCATCCAGGACGTCGAATCCCTGCCCACAGAAGAGGACCGGGCCAAAGCGCGCGGCCTGATGGACCGCTGCGACACCTGGGTCATCGGCGCCAGCACCGACGAAGAGCTCGCCCGCGTCACCGGCAAACGCCAGCTCACCGAACAGGAGCGGGCCATCATCAGCTCCTGGTCCTCCGCCACCAGCACCGGCCTGGACGCCGGAGACACCGTGCACCCTGGCCGCGGCAAGTACCTCCTGAAGATCGGCAGCCGCCCCGGCATCGCAGTCGCGATGGAGCTGACCGCCACCGAATCCCGGCTCTACCACACCGACTACAAGAAGAGGCCCGCGCGCTGATGATGACGGACTCCGACCGCAACTGGGTCGCCGGAGCATGCCTCGTAGGGGGCGTGGTCACCCTCTCCGCCGCGACATGGACCGGCGCCGCCCTCGGCACGCTCGCCACCATCGAGCCCGTCGGCCCCGACCTCACCCCGTACACCGTGCTGCTCATGGCACGTGACTGGTCGTCCGTCTGGGCACCCTCGCCGGTCGCAGCCGGCATCGGCGCGTTCCTCTTCGACCTGGTCGTCGTCGCCGCACTCGTGTGGGGGGTCAAGCTCGCGCTGCGCTGGTTCTACCACCCGCGCGACATGGCCACCCTCCACCAGGTCCGCGAACTCGCCCCCATGCAGGCCGCCTACACCGCAACCCGCCTGCGCGCCTCCCTCAAGGGCATCCCGCCGAAGGAGATCGCCCCAGCGGACCGGGGCGTCCTGCTCGGCAACCACATGCCCAGCGGCGTCGAGCTGCGCGGCTCCGACGAGGACACCTTCGTCGCGATCATGGCCCCGCGCGCAGGCAAGTCCACCGCGCTGGCCATCCCCGTAGCCGAAGAGGCGCCCGCCGCCCTGCTGATGACCTCCAACAAATCCGATACGTATGCCGCCACCCTCGCCTCACGGGGCCGAGTAGGCGAGATCTGGGCCCTGGACACCCAAGGCGTCGCCCGTATCGACCGCGCCATGTGGTGGGACATGCTCGCCGAAGCCGAGACCCCCGAGCGCGCCGAACGCCTCGCGTCCCACTTCATCGCCCAGATCAGCAGCGAAGGCGCCGACCCGTTCTGGAGCCAATCCGCCAACGACCTCCTGGTCGGCCTGTTCCGTGCCGCGTACCACGACGGCGCCAGCATCAAGGACGTCCTGTCCTGGGTCGCCAATCCGGCCGAGAAGGCACCCCTGCGGATCCTCTACCGGCACGAGCCCGTGCTCGCCGAGCAGGTCGACGCCAGCATCAACATCGCCGAAGAGACCCAGAGCGGAATTTTCCAGAACGCCCGCACCGCGCTGTCCGGCCTGCGCGACGAGCAGGTCCTCGCGTGGGTGACCCCCGACAAGACGCGCCCCCGGTTCGACCCGGAGGAGTTCGCGCTCTCCAAGGACACCCTCTACCTGCTGTCGAAGAAGGGCGGCCCCGCCTCCTCCGTCGTCGCAGCCCTCGCCGACGCGGTGTTCACCGCGGCCGCCGAAGCCGGAGAGCGCCACGGCGGCCGGCTCCCTGAGCCGATGCGCGCCGTGCTCGACGAGGCCGCGAACATCTGCAAAATCGCGGACTTGCCCGACTTGTTCAGCCACCTCGGCTCCCGGGGTATCAACCCGTACGTCATCCTCCAGAGCTATCGCCAGGGCGTGAAGGCCTGGGGCGAGGTCGGCATGGACGCCATGTGGTCCGCCGCCACCAAGAAGGTCATCGGCGCCGGAGTGGACGACCCGAAGTTCGTCGCCGACATCGCCACCCTCGTCGGTCAGCACACCGTCCACCGCGGGTCGTACTCCAAGAGCCGCGACGGCGGTTCCACCTCCGTCGGGGAGCAGCGCGAGCAGATCCTCGAACCCGCCGAGATCCGCGCCATGCCCAAGGGCAGCGCTCTCCTCCTGGCTACGGGCATGCCGATCGCGCAGATCCAGCTCCGCCCCTGGTACCAGGAGGAATCCATGAAGCACATCGGCTCGGCGAAGGACGCGGAGGAAGCCTTCATCACCAAGAGGGCGGTCGCCGCGTACGAAGAGCAGAAGGCCGGCCGCCGTGCCTGAGACCCCAGACACCCTCCCGGGCACCCTGACTGAGGACATCGAAGACCTTAAAGCCCAGGTGAGGTCACTGGCGGCGCAGTTGAAGGGGATCGCCGTCGCTCCCGCCGAAGCGTCCGAGACAGCCCCTTCACCAGGGGAGGAGGGCGACGCCGAGATCGAGGAAGACGGCTGGGAGTTCCCGCCCTTCATTCTCCTCTTGGACCAGCCCGAGTACGACGAAGAACTCCGGGCCCTGGCCGAGTGGGTCGAAGGCGTACTCGTGCCCGGCTACCTCGCCGAACCCTCCGCCGACACCCGCTGGTGCCACCTGTGGACCGAGCATCCGGTTGCCATCGCCCGACTCCATGCCCTCTGGCTGGCCTGGCAGGAACTGACTGACCCCGCCACTTGCGGGTACAGCGGGCCCAGTACCTGGCACCGAGACCACTACGACCCCTGCCTGCGAGAGCTGCGCGAACCCGGCGGTCCCTTCGCCGGCTGCACTAAGGGCGAACACCAGGTTGCACACCGTCAGCCGACCCTCGTGCCCAGCGCGTGGAGCTATGAGTAGACGTTTCGGCGGCTCCGGGCGGATTCCGGAGCCGACCGTCAGCTGGATGTCAGTTGGGGACGCTCAGCCGCATGCACACGTGAGGCGTCAGGTTCTTGGTCACCCACCCCTTGGTGCCCGCCTTGAGGCCGGTCTCCGAGTCCTGGTCGAGCGAGACCTGGTACAGGCCGCCCTGCTCCTTGAGGACGTGGACGCTGTCGTTGGGCGTGAGAAGGCCGATCGCACCCTGCCGGGTGTTCGGGCCCGGCCGCAGCTTCAAGTTCGTCGACGGGTGGTACCCGCACGAGTTCCACTCCGCCACGGCCATCGTCCTGGCTGCGGGCGCAGCAGCAGCGGGCAGGGACACGATGGCGAGTGAAGCGAGAGCCAACATGGAGACAGGGAGAATTCGTTTCATGAAACAGACAAACCCTGATCGACCGTCAATGTTACGGCGGGTGAACGCATTTCACCCTGACGTGTTGAACTGGGGTCGAGCTATTTCAAGGGGCGGTCAATTCCGAATAGGTGGAGAATTCCCGCACTTGGAGGCTTTGGCGGATATTCCAACGGCGGCGCGCATGACCACGGAGGTGGAGTCGC